>NZ_DATGKU010000242.1:0-58181 GCF_035294505.1 Chthonomonas sp.
GCAGTTTCCTCTCCCTTTTTCGATGCGACCTGGGCTTGTTGCGCTTGACGTAGAAGAGCATTTTCGCGTTTTAACTCCTCGATCTTCTCTTCAAGCCGCAGTAACCGTTCCAAAAGCGTATTTGGGTCCATTCTTTCGGCAGTCTTATCAACAACCATCGAGATTTCCACATCGGCAGCTACTACTACAACAACAGCTTGCTTGTCATTATATCACGTCTGAAGGTTTGAGACAACAGGTGTTTTTACTTGAGTTTTGGAGTCGGAAGGTAAGTGTTTAACGCTCTTTTGAAATAAGACGCAAGAGGTAAGCGCCGTAGTCGGTATTCTTAAGACGTTCGGCTTGGCTTTGCACCTGCTCGGCGGAGATGTAGCCAAGTTGGTAGGCTATCTCTTCGAGGCAGGCGATCTTTAAGCCTTGTCGTTCTTCGATAACGCGAACGAAATTGGAGGCTTCGAGGAGCGCCTCATGGGTGCCGGTGTCGAGCCAAGCGAATCCACGACCCATGAGTTCGGCGTGTAGTTGTCCCATTTGGAGGTAGATATTGTTGACATCGGTGATCTCCAACTCCCCACGCCAGGAGGGCTTTACCTGGGCTGCGATCTCTGTAATCTGTGCATCATAGAAGTAAAGGCCTACGACCGCATAGTTGGACTTTGGGATTTTGGGTTTTTCTTCGATAGAGAGAACTCGGCCTTGATGGTCGAACTCAATAACTCCGTACCGCTGTGGGTCTTTCACCCAATAACCGAAGATAGTTGCGCCCGTGGTTCGAGAGGCAGCTGCCCGAAGCATCGCCGGCAGTCCGTGTCCATAGAAAATATTGTCGCCTAAGATAAGGCAGGCAGGGGAGCCATTAAGGAAGCTTTTGCCGATGAGGAAGGCTTGGGCAAGTCCTTCAGGACGCGGTTGAGGAGCATAGCTCAGTGAGATGCCAAATTGGCTGCCGTCGCCCAACAGCTCTTGAAAGAGCGGGAGATGATGGGGAGTAGAGATAAGCAGGATGTCACGGATGCCGGCCAACATAAGGGTAGAGAGAGGGTAGTAGATCATGGGTTTATCGTAAACGGGCAGCAACTGCTTTGAAATGGCAAGAGTAGCGGGATACAAGCGTGTTCCCGCACCTCCCGCCAAAACGATTCCTTTCATTGAAAAAAGACCTCCAAAGCTAGGTTTCAGTAGCGACGCACTTGTTCCCAATTCCAGGCCGTTTGTACGATCTCTTCAAGCGTTTGAAATCGGGGATGCCAGCCCAGTTCCTGTTTGGCTTTTGCTGAGCTGGCAATAAGCCGTGGCGGATCACCGGCGCGCCGTGGACCATCGAGCGTTTTGATAGGGCGACCACTGATCGTTTCGCAGGTATGGATGACCTCGCGTACCGAATAGCCTTGTTCGGTACCGAGGTTGTAGCAGGCACTGGGTAGTCCTTTACGTAAGCGTTCTAGTGCGAGGGCGTGGGCTTCCGCCAGATCGAGAATATGGATGTAGTCGCGGATGCAGGTTCCATCGGGGGTGTCGTAGTCGGTGCCATAGATGGTAATGTGTTCGCGCTTACCCAGCGCGACTTGGAGGGCCAGCGGAATGAGGTGAGTTTCTGGGTCGTGGCTTTCTCCGATGCGTTTTTGAGGATCGGCACCGGCGGCATTGAAGTAGCGCAGAGAGACGAAGCGCATGTTATAGGCTCGATCGTAGGCGTGAAGAACGCGCTCAACAAAGAGTTTTGACTCGCCATAGGGATTGATTGGGTTTTGTGGGTGATTTTCATCTATAGGAATGTATTGGGGGTCGCCGTAGGTGGCACATGTGGAGGAGAAAACAAAGTAGCGAACGCCGTGGCGACGCATGGCTTCAAGCACCTGAAACGTCGCGAGAGCGTTATTCTGATAGTACTTGGCCGGTTGCAGCACCGATTCCCCAACATAGGCATAGGCGGCAAAGTGGACGACCGCCTCAATGGGGTAGGTTTGGAAGATGTGATCGAGCAGCGACGTATCGGCCATATCGCCGGTGATAAGGGGGATGTTTTCCGGTACGGCTTCCTTATGTCCGTAGACTAAGTTGTCGAGGACGACGATCTGTTCGCCCTTTTCCATCGCATGCAAAACATAGTGACTGCCGATGTAGCCAGCGCCTCCGGTTACCAGAATCAAAACTTTTTCTCCTTTACGGTTTAGTCTATCAAACGATATTTTATTATAGTCCAGATGGCGATAAGCCCGTCCTTCCAACTCACTTTTTTGCCTTCCGAGTAGTCACGACCGCTATAGGAGATGGGCACTTCGTAGATGCGGTAGTGGCGTTTGGCCACTTTGGCCGTGACTTCCGGCTCAAAGTCGAAGCGATTGCAACGGAGGGGAAGCGACTGAATGATCTCGCGTTTAAAGACTTTGTAGCAGGCCTCCATATCGGTGAGATTGAGGTTAGTAAGCATATTAGACAGCAGCGTAAGGAAGCCATTGCCCACGCGGTGCCAGAAGTAGAGGACACGATGGGGCCCTCCTCCGAGAAATCGGCTGCCGAAGACCACGTCGGCTCTGCCGTCGAGGAGGGGTTCGAGGAGGGAAGGATATTCACGGGGGTCGTATTCGAGATCGGCATCTTGGATGATCACGTAGTCACCTGTAGCGTGGGCGATGGCGGTACGAATGGCAGCTCCTTTCCCTCGATTTCGATCGTGGTAGATGACGGTTACGTCGTCGAATTGGCCTTCCACTTGTGTACGTAGGAGGTCCCTTGTGCCGTCCGTGCTGCCATCATCTACAATGATGATCTCTTTGGGGATACTAACCGAGCGCACGCGTCGCAAAAGCTCTAAAATTGTTTGTTGCTCGTTGTATACGGGTATGAGCACGGAAAGACGATAGGCGGGTTTCGCCAACTGCGATCCTCCTCAAAATGTACGAAGCGGCTTCTCTGATAGGCACGATGGCAAGGGAGCTTTTGAAAGATTTGGCAGCATTATACCCATTCCCTAGGCGAACCTAGAAGGTTAGTGATACCCCCACTGCTTGAGCGCCTGTTCTAGGTCGCGTAAGGCTTGCTGCAGCAGTTGGCTGTCAATCTCCTTTAGAGACGCGGTTTGCAGGTCGGCATTCAGTCGTGGCAGCTCTGCGCACGCGGGGGCTTTCTGCCAATTTTTTTGTATGCTAAGAGAGGCCATTCCCAATGGAAGTTGGGTAGAATCTATAGCGGCTGGGAGTGGAAACATCTGTTGACAGCGCATCGTAGAAGGGAATATAATGTTTATAATACAGACCAAGTAAGTCAACATTCATCATGCTGGCAAGCCTGGTCGGTTCCTAGTTCAGCCTGTTGCTGAGTAAGAGAAAAGGTACAGAAATTTCGAGGAGGTGATTTCGATGAGTGAGGAAGTTGTAACACAGCGTTCGCTGCCACGGCTCAACGAGCCGGCGCCGGATTTTACGGCGGAGAGCACGCAAGGGCCGATAACGCTTTCCAGTTTTCGTGGCAAGTGGGTGGTTCTTTTTTCCCATCCGGCGGATTTCACTCCGGTGTGCACCACGGAGCTTGTCGAGTTTGCGCGCCGTTACGAGGAGTTCAAGGCGATTAACACCCAGCTCATTGGGTTGAGCATAGACAGCGTCTACGCCCATTTGGCTTGGGTACGCAACATGGAGGAGAACTTCGGTGTCAAGATACCCTATCCGATGATAGCGGACTTGAACACGAACGTAGCGCAGCTCTACGGGATGATCCATCCGGGGGCAAGCTCTACGGCCACAGTGCGTGCGGTGTTCGTGATTGATGACAAGGGCATCCTGCGCGCGATGATCTACTACCCGTTGACCACCGGGCGCAATGTAGACGAAATCTTGCGACTGGTGAAGGCGCTGCAGACGACCGATGCCAACAAGGTATCTACGCCGGTGAACTGGCAGCCTGGGGATGAGGTGATCGTTCCCGCTCCAACCACACTGGAAGGTGTGGAGAAACGCCTCAGTAATGAGGAGGGCGTAGAGGTTAAGGACTGGTACTTCGCCAAGAAGAAGATTTAGCGCCACCGATAAGCCTGTGAAGAGAGGCAGAGTGATACTGCCTCTCTTTTTTATTGCTTTATCTGATGAAGAAGGTGGTGGTGAAGTTTGTGAGAGGGTTTATACGTATACAAGAGGTGACTCTAGAAGGAGAATATCACCGTAGATGATCGGGGCCAACAAAAAGAGCGCCGCTTCACTCACCTCGAAAGACACACGGCTGTCCTTCGCCCCGCGGCTGTGGGAGCTTGTGCGTGACGCTTTTGGCATGTTGCTCAACAACCCTCTGCGATCGGCCCTCACCATCAGCGGTATCGTTATTGGAGTAGTCGCTATTGTTACCCTCATTGCCATCTTGCAGGGGGTGCGTACCGAAATCGCCAAGCAGGTAGATGGTTTGGGGGCTAACCTGGCCATGATCGTGCCTGGTCAGCTTGATGAGAACGGGCAACCCAATCCGGCAGCGTTGTTGGGGGTCTCACCACTCACGGAGAACGATGTAGCCGCTCTGCGCCGTGTGCCAGGAGTAGTGCGGGTCTCTCCGGTCTATTTCGTAAGTGGAACCGTGAAGGGCCCAAACGGAGTTATCGTCTCCGCATTCGTGGTAGCTACGAACGAGGCAGGGGTTCAGATGAATCGCACGCCTCTGGTCGAGGGGCACTATTTTTCGGATGATGCGGGGTACGTGTGTATTTTGGGAGCTAAGCCAAATGCGGCTCTTTTCGGCAAGGGTTCGGCAGTGGGACAACAGGTATTTATTGCCGGGCATCGCTGGACGGTAGTTGGGGTTTTAGGAAAGCCGCCCGGCAGCGATATGCCTGGAGGGCCTGTGCCGGGTTTCGATACCCTTGTCTATCTGCCTGCGCCTTTAGTGCGCAGAGTGATACCGCACGTGCAAGTCAATCGGATCGTGCTGCAGACCGACTATAGGCATCCACCTGATAAGTTGATACATGCCATCGAAAGCACCCTGTTGGCGAATCACCACGGGGTGGAAGATTTTGGGCTTATAACGCAGCGAACGGGGCTTAAGATCGTCTACAAGCTGATCAACATGGCGCAGGCTTTGCTTGGACTGATCGCGACGATCTCCCTGTTTGTGGCCGGAATAGGAATTATGAACATTATGTTGGTGACCGTAACGGAGCGGACGCGCGAGATCGGGATTCGTAAAACAGTGGGAGCCCGCCGGAGCGACATTTTTGTTCAGTTTTTAACGGAGGCCATCGTTTTATCTCTTGTGGGTGGATGGATAGGATTGGTTTTGTCATGGGGTATTTGCGACATTATAAGCCATTTTTCCGTGCTTCATCCCCTTATCTCGCCGTTGCTCGTGGTGTTGGCGCTTTTCGTTTGCACGCTCATTGGTGTGCTTTTTGGGGTGGCGCCGGCCATTCGGGCGGCTCGGCTCGACCCCATTGAGGCTCTTCGTCATGAGTAGGGTTCCGGGCTACGCTTCAAGACATCACTAGATGTAGATTTTATAGGCTTGGAGATGGTTGTAGGCTCCAAAGAGCGCCCAGGAGGCGCCCATAACGTAGTCGCCTAGGATGAGGCCTAAGAAGAAGGGGATGGCAGCTTGGTAGGCTTTCATACCGCCGGCGCGCACAAGGAAGAATTTGACAAGCCAGGCGATGAAAAAGCAGAACCAGAAGTAGTCCATGGCAAAGGAGACGGCCAGAGCATAGCCGGCAGGATGGAAGGGCCACCAGAGAAAAGCTCCTCGCATGAGCCGTAGGAACAGAACCAGCAGAAAGCCCCCGATAAGGTAGGAGATTTGGCGAATATCCACACGTGCCGGAGTTTGTAACCACTGTTGTAGGTTGTTGTAGCTTTCTCCACCGACCCACACTTTGAAGCCGATGCACTTTGCGGTGGCGCCGTTGGTGAATGTGACATGGATGTTTGCCCAACAGGCGACTAAAGCGCCCCAAATGAAGGCGATTATGAGGGTGGTGATGATAGCGCTTTGGCGAATGCGCGCCATTTCGCCCATACGCATGGCTTCCAACTGATTGGGCATGGGATGGCACCGATAGCCTCGGTTAAACCAGTACATGACGGAGAGATCGGTAAGGTTCTGTGCTCCTAGCGTTTGGCTTCCGAAGAGTGTCACCAAGATAAGGCGTGGGTTTACGAAGTAGATTTCGTGTGGGGTGCCCAATTCAGCCCTGGCTCGGGTGATGGTGATGGCGAGCAGAAAATAGAGGCCGAAAAAGAGAATAGCGACCCAAGGAGATAGGTTGATGCGCCAGCTATAGATGGCGAGGATAAGTATTCCAATCGCCAAGCCAAAGAAAGCACCTCTATAATGACGCGCTATTTCCGGCTCTTCAAGCGCATTGCGAGGTTCATGCTGAAATGCCACACGCCAGGCATGTCGAAATTGCCCTCGCAAAGCCCAAACTACCGTCAGACCCCAGGCGATCCAGGCCCCGCTGGCCTGTTGGGGGAAGTAGGGAAAGCCGCCACTGCCGGGGCCATCGAGGCCTGTAATGGCACCGAACACTTGGAAAAGCTTACGTGCAACGAAGAAGAACCAGCAAGAGAAGGAGAGATCCAGGGGGACGAAGTAGGCCAAGCCGATGGCGAAAGGATACATGGAGATATTTGTGTCGCTGATGGCGTTCCAAGGCCGGCTGGTAAAGTATTGGCCGATGTTATAGAGTTTCAGTACGGGGATGTAGGGCAAGGAGGGATAGAGGTTGTGCATGCCGTTGATAAGGTCGAAGACGGCGGCGAGAAGGAAACCTGCCCACATAGCTCGGCTAGAGAGCAGATCGGCAGCCTTGATTGGGTGCTGGGTGGTAAGGGCGATGGGCAACTCCACGATAGGGAACGCCAGACGTTCATGGCCGCTCCAGCGGGTACGGATAAGGATGTTAAGGCAGAGGCAGATGCCGATGAGTGTACCGATGAAGAGGAGCCACCAGAACAGGGGGGCGATAAAGGGCAACCAGTAGTGTGGGTCGTAGGGGTTAACATTACCGCGGTAGAAACCTTTCAACGCCACCGTGTCGCGCACGAGCCAGAATTTGGGGAGCAGAGGGAAAAAGAGAGTCTGCCAATGGTTTTCTGGGGTGGCAAAATAGGCGGCATGGCCGATGGAGCCAAAGAGGTTTTGGAGCATGTCGTGTGCCGCCATAACGGTGCCTACGACGAGAATAATGTAGACGAGGAGCAGCTCCTGTTGAGAGAGCGCCCAACGTGGTTTGAGCGATTTTATGCCTCGATTGAGAAGAACAAGCCAAAAGAGGAAAAAGATGGGCATGATAAACAGAGGCAGACAGGTGCCATCTAGCGAATACCAACGCACCTCGATGACGGTAGTCCAAAACGTAGCCGGAATCGTGAGCAAGAGGCCAAGGAGGATGGCACGTAGGGAAAGCCCTATTACGGGTACTATGGCCTTTGCGTCGTCCTTCTCGGAAGGATCGGTTGCCGTTTGCGATGCAGGTGCTCTTTGTGTGGTCATAGCTTTACATGCTGTTGCGAGGTGTTTCCGAGGTTCGGGGCACATCGGGCATCGTATCGTTTAAAGGAGAGATAGAAGCAGTATACCAAAACTTTGCCATAATCTATGCGATATCAGTCTCGTTACTGAAGGAGAAGAGGTTTTGATTCGGGTTAAAATTTGCGGTATTACGAGTAAAGAGGACGCTTGGGTTGCTGCCGAGTCAGGCGCCGATGCCTTAGGCTTTATTTTTGTGCCGAACACTCCCCGCTACGTAGGCGATCGGAGCGATTTGGAGGACTTGTTAGAGAGTGTTCCGCCGTTCGTGACTCGGGTCGGAGTTTGCCGCAATCTTTCGGACGCGGCGCGTTTACGTGGGGTTCCGCTGGATGCAATTCAGCTTTACGAGCCTCCGCATGTGGAGGAGCGGGCGTTGCTTTCGGTGGTCTTGCAGGGGCGAGGGCTGATATTAGCCTGCCGAATGCGCAGTGTGGAGGATGCTTTGGGTATAGAGAGTCGCTTAGAGGGTTTGACGATCTCCGGTGTTCTGTTGGATGCCTATGATGAAAAGCGTCTAGGAGGAGGTGGGGTGGTTTTCGATTGGAATTTGGCGTGCTTGGCAAAGAGCCGTGTGTCAGTGCCCGTTGTGTTAGCCGGAGGGTTGACCCCGGAGAACGTGGAAGCTGCAATTCGTCAGGTGCGCCCATGGGGGGTGGATGTCTCGAGTGGGGTTGAGATGGCGCCTGGCAAGAAAGACCCACAAAAAATTCGTCAATTTGTGGCCAACGCCCATCGTGTCGCTCTCTGTGAGGCGAGCGGGTAAAATAAAAGAGCCTCCACGTCCAAAGCTAGACGGGAGGCTGTAGCCGGAGCCGTGGCGTTTTAGGTGCCAAGATACTCCTCTAACGCCCGCAAGCGTGCGGCCGCTTTCAGTTTTTTCATAGCCAGTATCTCAATTTGGCGCACGCGCTCTCGCGAAAGATGGAGGGTCTCTCCTATCTTTTGTAGCATCTGTTCGCAGTTTCCCTCGAAGCCAAGCCGCAGGCGCATGACCTCGGCCTCGCGTGGGGTAAGAACAGAGAAGAGGCTATCTATCTGTTGGCGCCGCTCCTCTTCGATCACGACCTCTTGAGGGTCTACGGTATCCTGGTCGTTCAGTAGCGCGAGAAGCGGTGTGTTCTCCTCTTCACCGACGAGTGTGTCGAGAGACAACGGCTCTTGCGCTGTTTGGAGCAGGAGGCGAACTTTAACGACTGGCATCCCCAACCGTTCGGCGAGTTGTTCGGCCGTAGGTTCCTCCTGAAGTTCGGTGAGAAGCTGCAGACGCGCTTTTTCCAGGCGCCGCAGCGATTCGGCAACATGGGCGGGCACGCGAATGGCTTTGGCCTTCGTATCTATGGCTCTGCTAATGGCCTGGCGTATCCATGGGGTGGCGTAGGTACTGAGTCGGCAGCCTCGCTGCGGATCGAAGCGTTCGACCGCTTTCATCAGACCGATCGCCCCTTCTTGGACGATATCTTCAAAGGAGATGAGGGACGTATGATAGTGTCGAGCAATGCCGACAACCAGGCGCATATTGGCCTCAACGAGCAGATTGCGTGCCTGCTGATCGCCTTGACGCGCGCGCTGTGCTAGCTCGATCTCCTCTTCCGCCGTGAGCAAGCGTCTACGCGTGAGGAATCGCAAGTAGGAAGCCCTCTCTTGAGGTTCCTCTGCGCTCTCCTGAGCAGATTTTGGCGGAGGGTCTAAGCAGTTAATAGACTTTCGGGACGATTCTTTTTTCCGCTCTTTCATCATCTTGCGAACGCCTTTCGTTCAAATCGGATCGAGGTTCTAGAATGAGCGTGTCTCCAAGTAAGAGGTTCCCTATGGTATGTCCTCTCTATTCGTACAACATGGTACAACCTGTCTTTATGGCGAGGCAGGTTAGAGAACGTTCCTTACCTGTTTTCTTCCATAGGAGGGTTTACCTCATCGTTAGAAACCTAGGTCGTTTGCGAAAAACCGGTAAATACTCGTGTTTTACGCGCAACGAGCAAAACACGGGTGTTAGGATTTTTCTGCAAGTTTCTGTTTCTGTAGCCGTCGAGCGTGATACGAAGCGGGGACGGCCTTGTCTGCCCCTCCTTTGGCTTCCGGGTAAGGGAAGCGCGGCGTTCGCGTTCTGCCGATCGCATCTATACGAGCTAGCCTCACGGTGCCTCCTGAGGAAGTTCTTGCTGACCAGGAAGCTCGTTGAGGAACAACGTGCAGACGATAAGGAGATAAATCAATGAGAGCACTTTCGAAATCATCCGCTGCACGGTCTCCAGATGTCTTCTTGCAAGACGTCGCGACGCCTCTTACTGCATTAGACGATTTTTTTAGCAAAAATGTTTGCCGATTGGCAATCAACGGTCGGGGAACGTTATGTATCGGTACGGAAAAGGGGATTTTTTACCAAAACCGGCACCGGGTTTATTCGGTCATCCCCAAGGTCCTAGGCTTTGGTTTTTTGACGGATAACCGTCTCGTTCAGTTGGGGGCTGAGAAGCTCGTTATTGAAGGAGCGGAGGCCATTCCCCTACCGCAAGGGATGCCTGTCATTGGGATGTCCATTTCCCCAGAAGGGGACATCTATGTCGCAACCCGTTCTGAGATATGGAGATGCGCAGAGGGAAAGTGGGAGCCTCTTACGATAGGCGTCTCTCTCTGCTCCTTCGTTGCCTGTGCCTACGGCACGTTTTGGATAGCGGGTAACAAGCGGCTCTATCTATATGAGGGCGGCATGTTGCAGGATGTGGATGCCATAGCCCCTCCTCCCGTTCTTCCCGTGCGTTGTATGGATTTTGGAGCCGATGGGGTTTTGTGGATAGGGACGAGGCACGGCGCTGCCTGTTTGCGCGATGGCAAGTGGCGATACTATGCTGGCAGACGCTGGCTGCCGGATGATGAGGTGCTCTCTATTGCGTCGGACCGAAGAGGCGGAGCCTGGATCGCGACGCGCGGTGGGGTTGTACACATAGAACGCCGTCCCATGACATTACTACAAAAGGCAGAACACTACCAACGCCTTACAGAACAACGGCATGAGCGTCACGGATACGTGGCCGAATGTTTTTTGACTCGGCCGGGCGACCTAGAGAGTGTGCTCCTTCAAGCCACAGATAACGATGGACTATGGACCGCGCTGTATTTGGCCGCCCAATGTTTTCGCTATGCGGTGACACGAAATAAGGAGGCGGCAGAGCGAGCACGGCGCTCTTTGCGAGCACTTCTGGACTTGGTTTATGTTACAGGCATTCCCGGTTTCCCTGCTCGTGCGCTTATCCGTCCTGGCGAGCGGGTGTTTCAGTCGGACCCCGGCCCGAATTGGTACCTATCTCCCACCATGCCGAACACCTTTTTCAAGGGGGATACCTCCTCCGATGAGATTGATGGCCACTATTTGGCATGGTATCTTTACCATAAACTGGTGGCCAATAAAGAGGAGAAGGCAGAGATCGCCACGGTCTGCCGTTGTGTGACCGACCATATTCTCGACCATAGTTTCACTTTAGTGGGGCCGGATGGTAAGGTGACCTCGTGGGGTGTTTGGTCTCCGGAGAAGATCAACGACGACCCGGAATGGCAGGAAGAGCGGGGATTGAACGCTTTGGAGATTCTCTCGCATTTACGGGTTGCAATGTATCTATGCCCTTGCCTACGCTATGAGGAGGCGTATCGGTACCTAATACAGAAGCATCATTATGCGCTAAACACACTCCTGCAGAAAGTGCTGCCTCCAATGGGCACCGATAACCATTCCGACGACGAGCTGGCAGCTTGCGCCTACTATCCCTTATTGCAACTGGAGACGGACCCCTCGCTACGTGCTCTCTACCTTCTTAGTTTGGAGCGGACACAACGAATACTGCGGCCACAACGTTCCGCCCTACACAACATTCTCTATGCCGCCTGCACCGGCAGGAAGGAGGATGTTGCCGCTGCGCTCACTTGGTTAGAGGAAAGTCCGCTGGATTTGCGGAATTGGGCTATGAAAAACAGCCATCGCAGGGATGTAAAAATCGCTTTAGAACGCGATAGGTTCGGTCGAGTGCAGTTGGCGGAGGCGCTGTCTCCGGCAGAGGTGGGGGTCTATAAGTGGAATATGAACCCCTTTGTGGCCGACTCGGTAGGGGAAGGCGAGGTGGAGTTAGACGGATCGCATTGGTTGTTGCCGTATTGGATGGGGCGCTACCATGGGTTGATCGAGGGTTGATGGCTGATGCGGCGTTATTCATGTGGCGGGGTATCCGTTAGTCCGTTGGGGTGACCTCCGTTCCAATTGTAGATGTCGTCGCCTATACGGCCGTAGAGGGGATCGTGTGGGCCATCGGCAGGGCCGTAGTGTGCTACACGAAGCGATTTCGCGTGGCCATCGGCCGCAACGACGGCCATTTTGCCAAAGTGTGTGGATGGATAGCACACAAGTCCTTGTACACGGTCGGTTGTGTCGCCGTAGTCGAGGCGAGCGATAGAGTGTGGTGTTGGCGTTCTGTTATTTCCACGTCCTGTATGGCTCCACATGGGGCCGGCCTCCACAAGCAGGACGGTTTGTTCGGGCAGCTCCAAATTATCGAGTGAGAAGGGACCCTTGCTAAAGACACCGAAGAAGCGGCGATTGAGTGCGTAGGATGTGGGGATGCGGTAGCGATGGGTTGGGTCGGTAAGCGGATGGGGAGCGGCGCTAATGGGATTGGCCGGGTTATCGAGCAGCCCTGGGAGTGAGGAGAGATAGCCTTGCGCACGAACCGGCCATGTGAGGGGAGGTGCCCCTTTAGGAAACGCTACCGGCGGCATAAGGCAGCCATCATAGTCTTGGGCATAGAGCTGTAACGAGTCGGCCAAGCGTCTAAGGTTCGACAAGCTTCTTTCTTGATCGATCTCACCCTGTTGCCAATGGAGGAGGGGCAGCAGAGCGAGCATGAGGCCTAGCAGGATGAGGGTGATGATCGCTAGAGAAACTGGTGGGCGCGATGTTGGCTCAGTAGGGCCACTCATAGGCCTCCAACCTTCGGGAGCCGATCTCTATGGGGAGGATGACTGCAAGAAGCGAGATGAGAAGAAATAGGCAGACGCCTGTTGGGATAAGCAGGGTTTTTGCCGGCAGATAGTCGGCTGCGGCCAGGGCAGCGAGGGCGAGTGCGGCGCCGGCGCTAAGGACATAGAGGGTAGCGGCTACGAAACCAAGGATAAGCGCCCAAGGGCTGACCCTTACGGCAGGGTTATCGTGAAGAAATCGGGGAAAGATGGCCGAGAAGCCTACGCCGATACCGCAAAGCCCGGCCGAGAAGATGACGGCGATTCCAAGCAGTGGCATCACCTCCAGAAACTTCCCGTGGAAGCAGATGCCGTCGAGAGTTCCAAGAAGCAGCCCAAAGCCTCCGGAGATGCCGGTGCTGGTGAGCCACTTAGCAAAAAGATTGTGGCGAATCGTTATGGGGGCCGTAAGAACGAGCCAATAGCCCTGCCCCTCCATGCCCAACAGAGAGAGGCTAAGGATGGATGTTTGGGTGTAGAGGATAATGCCGAGCAGCATGGCTGCAAGATAGAAAAGGAGACCTCGCGTGTCGGGGGAGTGATCGTGCAGGGCAAGTACAAAGGGCACCGCGAAGAGAATGGCCGGTACGGCCAGCTGGGAGAGGAGCACCGAGTCGCGCAGGATAAGATGAAGGTCGCGTTCTACAAGCCCACCGATCGGCTCCGGAAGCAGGCGGCGGAGTAGGGTTTGTTCATGTGGATTGGACGTGCGAACTGTGCGAGAACGCTCATTGGTGAGCGTTTCGACCGAGATAGTGTGACGGCCGATGAGGAGCACCATGCCGAAGAGAAATCCGTTGCTAACAAGGAGGGCGAGCGCAGAAGATAGGGCGCTGCTTAAAGGTTGCTGCCCACCGAGGGCGAGCAACACCGCAGCGAACCAGCTTGAAGGTGCCAAACGAGCGGTGAGGGGCACGGTATGCGGAACCACAGGATAGGGAAGCGCATGCGCATTGGCGAGGAGGGCAAAGAGCGGTGAATGGGGTACTGCGACGGCGATGTCGAGGCAGATGAGGGCGCCCATAAGCACATTCAGGAGACTGATGACGGCACGCATGCGCGCGAGGCCTGCGATGCGAAGCAGAACGATGAGCCCTAGGGCCACCAACAAGGCGGGTAGAAGGAGAAAGAGAAAGGTGAGCGGAACGAGCAGCAGCCATGCAATGGGAGATAGGGAGAGGGCAAGGCCCGATGCAAGAACAGCCGGCACTCCCAAGGCGGAGAACTGTAGGGAGTTAATGATGGTGGCTTCAATGAGGCGGGCGGTGAGGATAGCCCAAGAGGGAAGTGGTGTAGAAAAAAGGAGGGTATAGTCCTCGGCAAGCAGCAAGGTCGAGGCCACAAACGGGACGGAGCCGGCCAGAAGCAGGAGGAAAAGGTAGTAATAGAGCTGGAAAAGGCTTTCTTGAAGGATACCCAGTTTCTGAGCGGCGACTAAAGCCCAGAGAAAGAAGACACAGGTAAAGCCAAAAGTGGCCAGGCCGGCGACGGCAACGGCCATCGCGCCAACCGGTTGGTTGTGTAAAGAGGTTCGGCAACTGTTTTTAAGCGCCAGCAGGTGAAGGCGCAACAGAAAAAAGAGCATTCCGTTTCCGCAGTATCTGGAAAGATTGACCGCTTCCATTTTAGCACAAGCCAGCACGCTCGCCATGCGCCTTGCAATCTGGGAGTGTCCACGAGTGAGAGCGAACCCTCGTTTGGCTAAACAGTCCTTCCGCCGACTCGCCTAGTGGGTGGTGAACCCACTACCGCGTCCATTTTACCGGTTCCCTTTCCAAGAAGGGGGGTATAATTACCAGGTAGAGCGAGTAGGGTAATGAGCGCGGCTACGTGTGCAGGGAGTTTGCACCAGCATGTTACCGATGATCTGGAGGTTTTGGCGAAATTGCCGATACTTAGAAAGTGCCTAACCAGCACGGAGGCGGAGGGCTGTGGCTGATAGATGTGTGCGAGAGGAGCGTAAATGTTGACGGAGGTGGGTGCGGCGCAGGCCTCTGCAACAGAGTGGCGTGGCAGCTGTCTAAAGAGACAGGGGGAATGGTTTCGGCAAGCACGAACGATCCTGATGAAAGACCTGAAGGCGGAGCTGCGCACGCGGGTAGCTCTTTGTGCCGTAGGTGTCTTTACCTTCGCCTCACTGCTGTTGTTGGCGTTGGCCACGGAAAGTTTAAAGCAAGAACTGGTGGCCGATCCACGAGGTGTGATGCGGCCGGCGTGGAACGCGCCGGCAAAAATGGGGATGCTTTGGGTGCTGCTCTGTTTTGCTGCTTTCTCCGGTCTGTCGCATGCCTTTGTGCATGAGGAGGAGACGGGTACGGCGTTTACATTGCGGCTCTATGCGTCGCCAGAGGCAGTTTACGCGGGAAAGTTATTGTTTAACCTGCTGCTATTGTGCGGTGTCGCTATGGTTGTGACACCGATCTATATGGCGATTACCGGTTTGCCGATAGGCCAGCCCATCGCCTTTCTGGTGCTTATGTTGAGCGGTTGTTTGGGCTTGGCCAGTACGGCCACCATTATAGCCGCTCTAACATCTAAAGCGCGGGGAAGTGGAGCGCTCTATGGGGCGGTAGGACTGCCGACGTTGGTGGTATTTCTACTGCTCTTGCTGAATGCAGCTGGGTCGCTTTACATGCGGGGAGCGCCGGCGATTTTACACGTAAAGAATATCGGGGGAGTGCTGAGTTTCGGCGTGCTGATCGTGGCGGTTTCGGCCCTGCTGTTCAATTATGTTTGGGAAGATTAATGATGACGGCTATACATAATAAAGAGTTGGATGAGGCTCAGGTTCGTCCTGAACGGCGTTCAGGCACGCTGTCGGGTGCATGGTGGAAGATCGGGGTGGGTCTTTTGATGACCTATGTCATTGTAGGAGCTTTCTTCATTGCAAAAGGCGCCGTGGGGTTCGGCAAGCAAGGCGATCCGGCCCGAATCGTCTTTTTTCACGTTCCCTGTGCGATTCTCTCGTCTATCGCCTACTTTGTGGGAGTTGTTTATGCGGTTCTTTGTTTGTCGGCCTTACGGCGAGGAGAGCGAAGCAAAGCGACCCTACACGACATAAAGTCGGCAACGGCGATGGAGCTTGGTTTTCTCTTCTGTCTGTTGGCAACGGTTACCGGCTCCGTATTTGCCGGCGTGCAGTGGGGAAGCTTTTGGAACTGGGACCCGCGTGAAACCTCCATTGTGATCATGCTGCTGCTTTATGCCTCCTATCTCGTATTGCGGGGGGCCTTAGGAGAGCATTTAGACAGAAGACAGCGACTTAGCAGCGTGTACGCCCTTGTGGCGTTGGTACCGGCCCAATATCTTATTTGGGCTGTTCCGCGTTTGGTGCAGACGATGCACCCAACCACGACCCTCTCCGACCCGTCCAACACGAGTCTGAGCTACAAACTGGTGCTCTACCCGTCCTTCCTTGCATTTACGTTGCTGTTCGTCTGGCTATTTCAACTCCGTGTGCGACAGGTACAGCTGAGCCTTTGGCAAAGAACGCAGAAGGCCGTGAGGCAAGAGCACTTCGCTGAGAAATTTAAGGAAAAGGAATAGGAGTGTATTGGATGAGCCACTCAACCGTTCTATTTTTTGTGATGCTGGTGCCGCTGATCGTGTGGTTAGGCCTCTTTAGTTATCTCCTCATGGTAGATCGTGCCATTCGGCGCATGGAGATTCGTATAGAGGAGAAGGAGGTTCTATAACGCCGATGCAGGGTTTAGAGGAAGTGTTAGGCTCATCGCCGACGCGGCGTGGCGCAAGTGGATTCAGGCTCGGACCGATCATTGCGGGGTTGATCATCAGTCTCGCCATCGGTTTCACGCTTTGGGCGTTTACCAGTTCGATGACGCCGTATGTAGACATCGCCACCGCCCTGCGAAGCACCGGCCCTGTGCAGGTGCGGGGAAAGATTCTGCACCAAACTGTGCGCTGGGACTCTCAAATGAAAGCGCTTACCTTCATTTTACAGGACCCCCATAATCAGACCATTGAGGTGGTCTATAAGGGGGCGAAGCCAGAGAGCTTTGATACGGCGCCTGAAACCGCCGTCACGGGCACCGTGCAACACTTGCCGAACGGCCAGACGGTTTTTGTTTCAACGAGCATGGTGGTAAAATGTCCCTCAAAGTACGATGACAGTCGAAAGCCCTTGCCCTATGGCAAGGGAGGGATATCTTAGCCCATGACACCGGGAACTATTGGCAGCACTGCCGTTTTTATTGGGTTGAACGCCTCTCTGCTGGTCATTATCGCCTACATTGTGGCACTTTGGCAGCAATCTAGCGGAACTTTGTGGCGTTCCATTGCGCGCGCATTCTATGCCTTAGCCTCTATAAGTGTGCTCACGGCATTTGGTGCGTTGGCCTACATCGTCTATCACCGTCTCTATCAGTACGACTACGCGGTTCAACACACGGGCAATGACCTACACAACCATTGGTTTCGTTTGGCCGCAACCTGGTCGGGGCAAGAAGGCAGCTTCCTTTTATGGGCTTGCTGGACGGCCATTATCGGCTGCGTGGTGATGTTGCGGGCGAGGCGTTACGAGGCACGCGTCATGCCGATCTACACCTCTGTGATCGCCTTCCTCTGTGCCATCCTTATAAAACAGTCGCCCTATACCTTGTTCCTTAAGGCGCATCCGGGAATGCCGGGTGTCCCGCCGGATGGATTTGGTCTGACTCCCTCGCTGCAAAACTATTGGATGACCCTCCATCCTCCCACCATCTTCTTCGGCTTTGCGTCGTTGGCTGTGCCCTTCAGCTACGCAGCGGCAGCCCTTATTTGGCGAGACTATGAGGGGTGGGCACCTCGTGTTTTTCCCTATGCGCTGCTGTCGAGTGCAGTGTTGGGACTAGGGCTTTTTATGGGAGGTTATTGGGCCTATGAAACGCTAGGCTGGCATGGCTTTTGGGCTTGGGACCCTGTAGAGAACGCATCATTCTTTCCCTGGCTGGCGGTTACCGCGTTAGCGCACGGCCTGCTAGCCCAGCGCACACGTCGGACGATGGTGCGTACGAACCTGTTTTTTGGTCTTCTGGCATTTTGGCTTTTCTTGGTAGGCACCTTTTTAACGCGATCCGGGGCGCTGGCCTCGAAGATGCCCAACGGGCAGCTGCTGTCGGTTCACGCCTTCGACAACATCGGTAAAAGCGGTCTGGTATTGATGGTTACCATGCTGCTGTTTTACGGCATCGGTGGCCTGGCTTTGTGGCTGTGGCGTCTACGGACAATGCCGAAGCGGCCCTCTATGGGCGACTCGCTTTTATCTCGTGACTTCGCTCTCATGCTTTCCGTCTTGTTGATGGGGATCGCCTGTGCTATTGTAACGCTCGGTTCTACCACTCCGCTCTTCCTCAGTTGGCTGCATCGCCCGCCGAGTGCGCCGGCACCGGTGTTTTATAATAAAGCGATGTTCCCGATTGTGTTAATCACCGCGTTTGTTATTGCTTGCGTTCCTTGGTTGGCATGGCGAAGAACCGACCCTGAGAAGTTTAAACAGAAACTGCTGATCCCTTGGCTGATCATGATCGCCTTCGGGTTCGGACTTTTCTTTTGGGTGTTAAGCTCTCAGCGTGCAATAGCTGCCGTGAGCGATCCACAGGTGCTGAAAGATACACTGCATCAATGGATGGGGCCGGGCGGACAGCGAGTTTTGGTGATCTCGATGGCCTCGTTGGGCTTTTTGGCCGCTCTCTCGAACGCGATGCTGGCCTATCGGGTATTTCGCAAGAAGCCTTTATCCGCCGGAGCCTGGATCGCCCATGTGGGCGTTGGGGTGTTGATTATTGGTGTCATCCTCTCGAATACTTTTGAGCGGACTGCCCTGGTCACGTTAAAGGAGGGGCAGGGGCCGATTAAGGTTTTTGGCTACACCATCTCTTTTGAAGGAATGACCGGCAAGCCACTGCCGGAGCGACCGCTCGATCCGGAGTACGATCCGGAGAACAGAGTGATGTTGCGTATCACCCCGCCCGGTGGAGACAGGATTGATGCTTCCGGCAACAGTCAAACGTTTTTGATGGAGCCACGATGGTTCGTGCCACGTCCTTCGGTAGAAGAGGAGGCGCAGGGCAACCCGGATACCATGATATGGCCTTCGATCAAGAAGTACGTAGGGCATGATCTCTACATCGCGCTGGCCAGTCAGCCGGGGGTGGAGCTGCCCTATGTAACTATGCTGCCTCGTTCCGTGGCACAGTTAGGCCCCTATCGCATCTACTACTACAAAGCCGTTACACGCCCCCTGCAGTATATGGGAGCGATCATCGGCATCACCGATCCCGAACAGCCCTTCAATACACCAGACCATATCGTTGCGGCGGAGCCAGGTATCGAGTTTGTGCATGCGCCGGATGGCTCTCTCATGCGTACCCCTCAAGGCATGCCGATGTTGATAAAGACCGGCGAAGCCTTGCCCCAGCTTACCGACTCGCAGGGAAGACCCGGAGTGGCCATTTTAGATAGTCTGAAGGTTGGAACCAACGAGGCACGCATTGCATTTAGCTTGCCCGATTTGCCGGCCCGATGGACGATCCCGCTGTCGGTTACCTATAAGCCCGGAATCAACTTAGTGTGGACGGGAGTGCTTTTGGCGGTAGCCGGAATTCTTTTGGCTATGGTGCGACGTGCCCGCGAGGCCCAGGAGATTGAGGAGACCGGTTTTCTCTTGCCGGCAGAGCCTGGGGAGGAGGAAGGAACAGGCGATGCGGAACCCAAACGAACTCCCCCGACAAAACAAGGTAAACCGACCCGCCCTGAACCGGTACGTGCTGCTGCTCGGAGGCCAAGTCGTCCTTAATAACCTCTGAACACTCAACTACCCCACGTCTAGAGTTGGGGGCTTGCCCTCAAGACCGACGCCTCCCTACGCCTCAAGGCGGGGCATCCGACGCCGCGAGGTTCGGTGGTTCTTTCTTAGCGGGCATATCCTCCGATTCGCAGTAGGGGTCTGCCCTTATCCTCTGCCCGAAGGCGGTGTGGATGCCTTGGGGAACAACCGATGCGGCGTATTCGACAAACGGAGCGTTCTTCCTAGGCTATTCAACGCCGGTAATGCTAAAAAGTAAGGGTCCTGCGAATGGGTTCTCTGCGCGAAAAGTGAGCGAGCGGATGTCTTTGTATGGATAGGGATTACGCCAGCGGAAAAGGCGAAGTGCCACTGTATGCTTCCCGATGCTGTAGGGAATGGTGGAGGCGAAATAGGAGCGTGATGGGGTTAGATCGCTCAGAGCCGCTATCTCGTATCCCGACCGTAGTGGGATAGTGATCTTTGTGCCGTCGGTATAGGTGACACTAAGAGAGGCCGCCGCTTTGCCTATTCCAATGTCGCAGGTGAGGGCACTGAGAATAGCAATTGTATGTGCAGGTCGGTCTACAGGAATATTGAGGCTCGTGGGTGTGAGGTGAGAGCCAGCAGTATAAAGGCCACGTAGCAGAATGCCGCGGCCGTCGTTGGCATAGAGGATGCCCGTCTTGGGGTCGTTTACATCGGGATTAGACGCTTGCGATGGAGTAAGAACCGTCTGCCAAGGCAGGCCGTTATCTCCTTCTGCTAGTTGAATGTTTGCAGCGCTTGAAAGTGAGATGAACCAGCCCGGTCGTGTCACTCCGGGTGCGGGCAGATCGCCGTAGAGCCGTGTGAAAAGTTCGGAAGCTGTGTAGGGCAAGGTGGTATCGTTGGGGGATTGACCAGGTAGGAGGGGTTTTAAGTTAGTGCCGCTCCAAGCATATTCGGCGGCCAAAACGAAGGCGCTGAACTGTGGAAAATCTTCGGATAACAGGCTCTCGTTGCTGTTGTAGCCGGCCCAGGTTGTTTGGAGAGTGCCCAAAGAACGATTTTGCAGAACCTGTTGAGCCCAGCCCCAGATATTCTCCGGCTCGTACCACGCGCTACCGATAGCCTGAAAACCATCCTTTTGAAAGAGGGCAAGGCCATTGCGCTGTTCACTGCCGGGTGCGTAGCGCCAATCGCAGATGATGATATCTTTTGGTAAGGCGGCGCGCATCGCTTGAGCATCCGAAATGGTGGGGGCGTTAGCTGCGGATAGTGAGGGGTTTTGTGGCGTTGGAGTCCCTTCTAGTGGGTTGAGCAGCATATCCGACCAGATCATGGTGCGGATATCGCGCTTGGCCAGCCAGTCGTGCAGCCGTTTCGTGTCGGCTACGAATAGTTTGACAAGCCCTTCTTGCTGATTTTCAGGTCGGGCCGGATACTTCCCAAAAAGAGTAACCTCGTCGTGTCCGATGTGGAAAAGATGGGGATGAAATAGGGAGATCGCCTCATTGAAAATGTCGAAAACGATGTGGTAGGTGCGCGGGTCGTTCACGTTGTAGGCATAGGGTGTGTTGACATCTTCGGCGAGGTCTTTATGTTGGTTATTTGCGAACAGCCACTGTGCATGCCCTAGCGTTTCAATGAGCGGGATAGGCTCCATGAAGTGATCACGACAGAAAGCCACCTCTTCGGCGAGATCGTGAGGCGACATGGCAAAAGGAACATGAAGTTCAGGATGCGATCTCCATGCCGTATATTCGCACTCAATGACCATTCTATTCAGCTTGAGGCGTGAGAAGACTCGATCGATGAGCTTTTCATGGAAAGGAAGCGCCTCCTTGCCTACGAAGAGGTGAGCGCCTCGAAAGGCAAGCGTGGGCCAGTCCGAAATGGATACCTGAGGAAGTATAGGTTGGCCTGATCTATTCCGTTGGAGAAGTTGCCGAAGGGTTTGTAGACCATAGAATGTACCGGCTGCATCCCTGCCGACCACCATAACAGCCGTTGGAGTTACCTCAAGGGCGTAGCTCTCTGGGAGGACGGGAGGAACAGGAGCTTGGACAGGCAATGGCCTATCGGCTACGGCCACCAAAAGCCCCCGGTTTTCCCAGGCGCCATGAGAGACAGTAAAGTGAACGTCCTCTGAGGCCCACTCGTGTGCTAGCTCATTGAGCGCTTGGTGAACGCGCTCTCCTTCCTTATTGTGTGGCAGGTAGAGATAAAGAGATAGCTTTTTAGGGAGCGGATAGTCGGATTGGGCGAATTCTACTCGCTTTGGCTGAGGCACAAGGATAGGGTGTCCTTGTGCATCGGTAAGCGGTTGTGGACCTACTTGGGCTTGCTGGGTGTCGAGGCGCTTTAAGGAGAGCGTTTCGCTTCTCTTGGCAGTCTGTAGAGCAGGCAAATTTTGGGAAGGGACGACCTTCAACGATAGCGTTTCGGTGAAGGTCTCTCCAGGGGACAACGTGCTTCCGACGAGGCCACACCAAAAAACCGGCTCTCCTTCAAGATAGGGGTCGGAGCGGGCATCGAAGCAGACGCCCTCATCTGCTTGATAGGCGAGATCTATCTCTCCGATAGCCGTGTGTGAGAAGGTGGAGCTGAGGAAGGGAATTTCGGCACCGCGCCAGGGAACCGGAAAGTAAGAGATAGATTGTTGGCTTTGCTGACCCTCTCGGGTGATCCAGTTCTGAGTGGAACCGACCAGCAGATAGGCCCAAATTCGGAGTGGATTCCACTCTATAAGCGCCGGAGCTGTGTCTTGCCAATTGGCTTGCAGGGTAGCGCGGATCGTTCCGTTTGGTGAGACCGTGATCTGTTGTACCCCGTTGAAATGGCGATCGGCGGCATCATAATGAAAGTCAGCACGATAGGTGAGACTTCCGTCGGGCTGAGCAGTTACGGAAACGTCTGGGGGATGCGCGCCGGAGCTGTAGTAGCCTTGTGCGTAGTTCAGGGCAAAGAGTTGCAGTTGACCGCCTCGGGCAAACGGAATGCCCTGATAGTCCAACGAGATCGCGCCGTTTTCAAACCAGGCTTTCCACGGGCCGATGGAGGTAGGCGTTGTTGGGTTGAGATTTGGGGCTTGTGCCATTGTGGAAGTACTTAGAGCGAGCCAGAGGGTTAAAACCGAGAGAACGGACATCACCGAGCGTATCATGCCTCCTTATTCGAGGGAGGGTGAGCGAAATCCTGCTTAGGCTCTGAAACAGATCGTCTGGCTCGTGCGGCGATATGCAAAGTTGGAGGCAGGGCACAGAGAGGGATTTCGCTATCTAAAATGGGCGGATGTTGGAAAGCGGAAATAAGCAATGGCGAGGGATATATGAGGACGATATATCCCTCGCCAGACCTTAGACAAGTGTCTTTGTTGAAGGGGATCGTTTCTAAGACGGCTCTTCGAGACAGAACCCTACGCTTGCCTCATTATAGTGCCCAACGTACTGGCTGTTGAGGATAGCGCGATCCCATACTCCAACCACGATGACATAGCCGCAGGGTTTTATGTCCGTTGTATCGAGTGTCCACGGATCGCCTGGGGGAAGAGCGGTGTTATTTAGACCGGCGTTCGGCACGGGGATTCCTGTGTTGGGTGCGTTAATGGGGGGAAGGACGCTAAGCCCAAACGAGCCAAGGTAGGCATCTTGTGCGACGAAGTTTCCGGCAAGTTTTGTACCCGCTGTGAACTTCCCGCAGTCTCCCGTTCCTGTTGTAATGTCTATCGCTGCTGTGGGAGACGTGTTATCGAGTTGGATGCGGTGAATGTCGGTTCCAACTAGGTTGTCAGCGGAGTCATAAACCGAGAGTCGTACCCACCACAGGCTGTCTCCTGATGTATCCCATTGGGCTAGCAGGCCATTGATGTTTTGAGCGAAGGGCAGGTAGTCGAATTTGTTCGTAATCGGATTAGCTGAATGGACGCTAATGTTGCCGTATTCATCGGTGACATCGAGGTCGGTCAACACAGGGGTCCATAGCACTTTGTCGAGGCTTACCTCCACGATGTAGCGGTAGCCTACCATCGGGGCACCCTGCACGGTAACTCGTCCACCAAAGGGACAAGGTCGGCCATATTGATCAGGGGGCAGATTGTTGAGGGCGAACACCGCCTGACTTGTGGTAAGCCCCAGGGTGCTATCAATGGCGGGTATGGGGATACCTCCTAAAACCGCGATCTTGCCGGAGGCTATTAGGCTGCAGGGGTTTATGTTTACGAGCGTCTCTTCGCGATTTCCCCACACCGGCACATAGTTGGGATTGAAACAGGGAGCTGGGACGCTCCAGGAGAGAGTAGCACGGATGGGTACTACTTTGGGCCCCGCTTGACAGGGTTCACAGAAGGGTGTGAGGTCTACCGGAAGACGTACTGCATAGTAGATTCCTTCTGGCGGGATGTTGGCAATATCGTAGACCTGTACCTTAGCGACACCAAGACATGTAGAGAAAGTGCCATTATTGGCGAAGTCGGCCCAGAAGGTTACATACTCTGTGCTGCCGTTTGTGCAAGGGCCACCGGAGTAGCCTATGGGCCGCTTTATTTGGACGATCCCGACTAGGGTATTGGGTAGGTTTTGGTCGAGACCGATGCACTTCAGCTCTTCGTAGCTGGTATCTCCATTGGTTTGAGGAAAGAGCTGACCAAGGATGTTGGGGTCAATGTTGACGTTAGGGAGAAGGGTCGCCAGTTCTTCTGCGCTCAGTGTCGTTTGGCTTGAGAGAAAGTGGGATAACTCTTGGAACGCAAACCGATGAACTGGGACACCTTTCTCTCGATAGAGCACAGCTAGTGCTGTGGCATCGAGACTTTTCGGCTCGGTTTTGATCGGTGTATCCAAAGCGATGATCTCTGTAAGCTCTGGGGGTAGTTTCACCTTTCCGACCTCTAAAAAGACGGGCCATGGTATGAAGTGGGAAGGTTGAATCAAGATATTCGCCTCGCGCATATTTCCCCAAATGGGAACCCAATTCGGCTGATTCGGTGGGGGCACATTGTTCCAGGAGAGGATAGCGCGAACCCTAACCAGCGGATCGAAAAAGCAGAATCGAGGTGGGACCTCTGCTGGAAGGGAGACAGCATACTCAAGCCTTTTGCTTCCTTCTGTGCCTTGTGGGATATTGAACGTTTGGAAGCTCGTCAATCCTTGGTCGTTCCATGTGGCTCCGTTGTCGAAAGAAAGATAGAAGCGCACATATTCAGGTGTGCCAGGCCCGCACACGTCGGTGCCGTATCCAGTAGGCTGATTGATGTAGACCACGGCCTCGAATCGCTTTTGTTGTGGGTGATAACCGACGCAGCCAAGCTCTTCATAGTGGGTGTTGCCGGCGATCGGTAAGACCGGAGTGAAGGGGCTTTGGGCGAGGTTCCCAAAGTAGTTTGGATTCGTTAGGAGAAGCGCTTTAAATGCCTCGCGCTCCTTCGAGTGGGCTTCGTGCATGACCGCTTGGGACTTTTGCACCGCCTTTTTTAGTTCACCGTTCATTTTGCATGCCTCCTATTAGGGTGTAACATGAGAAATCTAGGTTTCTCTGCGTTACATAAATAAAGACGCAAATTTATAATTCATTGGTTCATCATAACTTGTAAAAAGGCAAAAATTTATATTTTTATAAATAATGGTTACAAAAATTATAGATGCTAGATTCCCGATTGCCTTTTTTGACTCTGTTCCGCTTGACAGGGGGAGGGCAAAAATGCTACATTCCCAAATCCTAGCAACGCTGCCGATTTGGGAGGAATGACTTTGTGAAGCGTATTACGATTGCCATCGCTCTTATCTTCGGGTGTCTACCCGCGTTCCTGCAAGCCTCTGCGCAAACGTCTCCTCCTTCTCCTTCCTCCAGCAGCACCGCGTTAGAGTTGGCCGAGCCTGAGCGGCCAAATAGGGTGGTTGGCTATACGGGATGGGACGATCAGTACCTCTACATTGGTGTAGTGGTCAATAAGGCCACACTTCACGGTACAAACTCGACTCCTTTTAGCGACCCTCTCAAAGATGATGCCATCCTCATACTCATCCAAACGGATGATGACCACACTATCACCAAGCCAAATACAAAGACGGTGGTGGTGGCCGCCAGCGCGGTGGGTGGACTGCAGCTTTATCGGGGGCCCGATTTCAAGCCGCTATTCAACGGGATGGAGGATATCAACGAGCGACTCAAGCAGATACAGGAGAGCAAGCTGGATGAGAAGGAGCGTGAGGCCGAACGAATCGCTTTGCTTTCACAGATCATCAAATATGCGGTAGCGCCTCACGGAGCACAACGCCTTACCGGAACCTTTGTGCCGGGGTACACGCTCGAAGCGGCGATTCCGTGGGTAGATTTGGGAGTGAAACCGGCGCCGGGGGTACGCCTGGGTTTCACGGTCGCAACGCAGTCCACCACCCCCGACAGCCCCAAGCTGCTGTGTCTATCTCCAAGAGTTACCGGCTTGTCCGACCTTTATAACCCTTCTTTATGGGGACAGCTTGTGTTGAGTGAAGCCGCAGCGCCTGCCCATATTGACACTCTTGTTTGTCCACGTTTTGCTGCGGCCAAGCCGGTCATTGATGGCACCGTTAGCCCAGGTGAGTGGAACGCCGAATCGGCTTTTGTATTTGGCGGAGAGACAAGTGCCGGTCTGGTAACCCTTAACACGCAACAGGCTCGTGAGCACCCGCCGTTCCACCCACAGGTGCCGCAACCGGTTGTTCCGATAACCTTTTATCCTAGCCGGCAGGTCGCCCCTCATAAGCCTCAGCCTGTTACGCCAGCCCTAATGGCCCTCTACTACTACAACTATCAGGCCGATCCAAGGAAAGAGGCGCCCCCTGAGGGCGTGGTGCATAATGACGGGAGCACCGCTTTGGCCCATCACCCTTTAGACGGCTCAGGTCCGTGGTTCTCTTACGATTGTGCAGATTGGCACTTGCAGCAGATCGTGGCAGCACGGCAGGCGGGCATAGATGTTATTTTACCGGTGTATCGCCTAACGGCACGAAACCAGTATGCAGATAAAGGGCTAAGTGCGTTAGTGGTGGCTTTGTTAGCCGCAAAAGCCTCCCGACAGGACTATCCCCTTGTTGCCCTCTATCTCGATCTAGACGGCGCGCGTGACCTAACGGAAGAGGCCATTTACAGTGGGATTCGTGACTTTTATCAGCATATCCCCCCCGAGTTTCGCTTTAGTGTGCCATTGGATGCGGTGAATGGGGGCGGCATCGCCTATCCTGTCTTTATAACTCATGCAGATGCTATTGCATCGCCAACGCCCTCGCTTTTTACCGACTTACGACGGCGGTTTTCTCAGGAGTTTGCAGGATCCGATCTCCTCTTCATCGGTACGCCTGATTATCATGGGCTGTCGTTGGACGGTGTCTTCGAGTTGGCCCGTGACAAGGGCGTAACCGTAGAGCAGGGAGGGTGGATACAGCTGGCGACCCTGTCGCCTGGCTACGATCCCACAGTACGTGACAATAGCGCGGAGGCGGTAAAGCACTACGTGCCCCGGAATGATGGTGCCACTTATCGCGAGCACTGGAACGCGGCGCTTTCAGCAGACCCTAACTGGATTTTGGTGGACAGCTGGAATGGCTATACGGATGCGACAGAGGTCGCTCCTTCCTTAGAGGACGGTTACATTACCGTGGATATTACCCGCGAGTATGCCCAGAAGTGGATAGGTTTACATCGGACGTCGGCACGTTTCTTTACGGTTGGGTTGCCACGGCACCTAGAGGCAGGCTCGACGGTGGACGCCTTGATCCGTGTGGAGAATACGGGCACGGAGGTTTGGGGCGCTAAACAGACTCCGATAGCATTGGCCTATCGGTGGGTAAAAGATGGCACTCCGGTTGCCTATGGCGAACCTATTCCGCTGCCCGAATCGGTGGCTCCAGGTCAAAATGTGAGCATTCCACTGCAAATACACGTGCTTAGTCCGAATGGGGCGCCTCTGGCACCGGGCGCCTATACCCTGGAAATCGGTCTGACCACGCTCCAACGCGCTGCAGCAGATACCCCTTTCCTCGACACGAATTTGCCGGGGGGAATGATGAAACTGCCGGAACAGGTGGAGAACGCTTCTGAGTTACCCCCTATTGCGGCTGAGGTCATTCAATCCGATCTACGACCTATGATGGAGAGTGGGAGCGTCTATACCGTCCATGCGCTCCTGAGAAATAACGGGGCTGCGACTTGGAAAGCCTCGGAGAAGTTTCGTGTGACACTACGGCTCTATCGGGTGGAGGAAGCCGTGTCAGGGCATGAGACGGAGACACCCGTTGACATGGCCGACGCTTCGATGATACTCGCTCAGGATGTAGCGCCGGGAAGTGTGGCTTCGGTAACCTTGCAGCTGCCTTTGATGTCTCCGGATGGGAAACCGTTGCCGGTTTGGCATCAACGTGATGACTGGACCTATCTCGTTCGGTGGGAGGTGGCGGACGGTAAAGGAAATGGGGTTTCGATAGATGCGATGCCGATATGCGTGGTATCGTACGATTTCGGCCCACATTTTCTCTCCACCCAGATACCAGGGGAACTACCTGCGGCTCACCGGCTGCCGGTGCCCATCTCTTTGATGAACGACGGACCTCAGATATGGAAGAAGAACCTTGTGCGCGTTGGTTATCACTGGTACTACCTTGATGGCACCGAATATGTTTTTAACGACGAGACCACCCCGATTCCGCAGGATATCGCTCCGGGGCAAAAGCTGAACGGCTTCCTCGCGTGGGTAACCGCACCTCCTTGTGATGGCCTTTACTACCTTGTGTGGGATTTGCAAGTGGGCGATACGTGGGCCTCTACAACGTCCTGTACACGCGTAGATGACCGTTTGGTACAACTTGTGCGTGTGGTGGATGGCAAATTGCAGTTTGTGGATCTGTCAACGTTTTACAATATTAAGGGCGTCACCAATGAGATGATGCCTGGGATAGGGAGTTTCGACGATCAAGGGCTTTCGTTCCCCAGAGCGTTAATACCGAACTATGCGATTAGCGGCCCCATCCCCTCGAATATCTGGATGCCGGTAGACCATGGCGGTCCCGACTCGAATCGTCGTATCGCCTTTGTATGGGGTAGCCCTAACGAGAAAGGAGAGGACTTTCTGGCCTGTATGGGGCAACGGCTTGAATTAGGGAAGCAGAGTGGGGTCTATCGGTTTGTTCATATTTTGGGGGCCAGTGGCTCGAAGGCTCTTCCCACACAGCTGCGGTTAGTATTTGCCATTCCGGGGGGAGGCGATGCGGCCGATCTATGGGCGCTTACCGTAGACCCGTGGAACACTTTGGAGGCTAATTTGCAGAAGGTAGGGTTCTACTGCCGTTGGCACAACGGCCCGAACGGCCCTCAGTCTGGAGCAGTTGGACTTTATCACTATGTGGTGCCCGTTACCGAGACGAGCAAGCTAATTGCCATTCAACTTCCGAACGCGCCGGATTTTCGTATCGCGGCGATCACGTTAGAGAAGTAGTAAAAGGAACTATTTTCGCCTGGATACGACTTAATTCACGGCAGCACGTAGGGAGTCGAGAAACTCAACGGTGCGAAGAGGCCGCTCGGCACGAAAGCGAATGAAGCTTCTGAGAGCGCGTTCGATATAAGGTAGGACAGCTTTGGGCGGCGAATAGTGAAGCAGCGCCTCCGGTGAGGCTGTTCGCAGCGTTTGCAGCGCAGTGAGGGCATCGGCGGGCAAAGGGAAGGCATCTAGAAAAGTGTGGTGACAACGCTTACAGAGTGCCCCACCGGCAGCCGGACTAAACCCGAAAGGGGGCTCCTGAAGCGGTTCTCCGCAGTGCGCGCAGTATTCGATGGCGGGGGCGTAGCCTAAAACCTCCAAGAGGCGAATGTCGTAGGCGTGGATAATGGAGTCGAGCCACTCGGAGGGTTGTGTTAGGAGCAGCAGGGCAGCGCAGGTGAGGTCGAACACCGCTTCGCTCGAAGTTGCATCGTGGTCGTGGGAGAAGACGTCGAGTAGGTCACAAATATAGGCGGCGCGGGAGAGGCGTTCGATATCTGTGCGTAAAGCCGGAAAGGCGTTGACGATCTCGCATTGGGTAATGATGTCGAGATTGCGGCCGGTGGCGAGCAGGAGGCGGAGGTGGGTGAACGGCTCCGTTGCGCCGACGAGGCGACTGGTGGCGCGCTGCGAACCTTTCGCAATAGCCGATATTTTTCCGTGTTCTTTAGTAAAAAGGGTGAGGACGCGATCGTGCTCTCCTAAACTTCGGCGATGGAGCACAAGGGCTTGTGCGGTATAGGTTGGCATAGGTTCCTCAAACGTTTCGGCGCGGAGAATGTCGCCTGAAGGCGACCGAGGAAGCGCCCCCTCCTTTCTCTGTTGATAGTTAGCGAATAATTGGATATACTGATGTATACGCGAAAAGGGTCACTTGAATGCGACTGACCGTCCAACACAAACTGCTGCCCACACCGCAACAAGCTGAGGCACTCCGACGCACCCTTGAGACCGCCTATAAGGCTGCGTTGAAAGGGGTTCCTGTCCACTATGTTGACCCTCGTAATACCTCTCGCACCTGTCCGAACTGTGGGCATTGTGCGAAAGAGAACCGTGGAACGCAGTCTTCGTTTGCGTGCACCTCCTGCGGCTTCGAAGGCCTCTCTGCTTCGCTTTCGAGGTGACATTCCTGGCAGATGGGATTGCGGCGGGCAATAGGGCCCGTCGGGTCGCTGTAAACCGGCCGTACTGCTCGGAGACAGATTCGTCTGTCGCGCCAGAGCAAAGTCGCTGCCTTTAGGTGTGCGGTAGTTTACTGAGTGAACGAGTTGAGATAGTGATGAAGCGATACAGAGAGATCGCTGAGTGCAAACCGCATAGCATCCCTTAAAACGGTTTGCACTGCTTGTTGGTCGGTTATAGGCGCCGATACACGCATGGTGTCCGCGGTACGATGGTGCCAAAGAACTTGCCCACTATTACTATCTATAAGATACCCTACAGCTTCAGCGCTGCCTTCAAGTTGGGGGTCAGAAGCGACGGTCGTTGCTCCGTGATCTGTCCAACTGCGCAGTTCCAGGTCGGTTATTCGAAAGCACAGAAGATAATCTGCTTTCATCCGTTTTGCGACAGTTTGTAGCCGTTGGATATTCGGTGTTTCATCGTGCCAAAGAGCAAAGGGGGACAAGTGAAGCCCTTGCAAGGCTTTGTCGGTAGCAGTAGGTGTATAGATTTGATGGGTTGAGAGCGGCAAAAGATTTATGGAGAGCAGATTGCTACGATCGGTTGGGAGGTTTTGGGCACCTATGAGAAACACATGACCGGAGGACTTAAAAAGGATAGCATCTGCTGCCTTTGGTGCCGGTATAGGCAAGATGGCCAAGTGTACAGAGGGAGAAGCGAATGGCGAGGTCTGGCCGGTTTCTAAGGCATGAATGCCCATTTGGGCGGCCTGCAGCGCCGCAAGGCGGATGGCATCAGGCTGAGTAAGTTCGTAGTTAGAATGGAGGAAGACATGGGCGATCTGTGCCGACCCAACAATCGGCATGGGGCCAAATGAGGTTTCGGATGGAGATGAGACAGAGAGCACATGGAGGGTGGCATGTAGGATGACGATACGGAAACTGCCATCCTGGATTTTTAGATCGTTGACATGAAGCAGGAGGGCATAGTTCGTATGCAACGCCAGGCAGAGCGTACGAATTTGAACCGGGTTGAGAGGCCAAGTAAGCTTGATGCCTAGCGTCTTGGCCTCTTGTTCGACAAGGCTCGATGATGGGGTTGCAATGGCGAATCGTTGTTTCAGCAGCATCCGAAACCCATCGTCCAAAAGCGCCTGTGCCATCGGCACTTGCAGAGAGGAAGGCAGTTTGTCTAAGGGGGCCGGTTTCGGAGTGCCGAAGAGTGGGAGATTGCGAACGAGCGAGTCGTCTTTATGGGGTGTATTTGGTAGACGAATACCGATAGAGTCGGCGAGGAGCTGCTTTTGGTGATCAAGCTCCTTCTGAACATCCTGTGGTAGGGCGGGAGCTGTAGGTCCGATCACCACGATTTGGCGGGCTGTAGACAGCAACGAGGACGGTGGGATGGCTTTTATGGGCAGGGCTAACAACATCAGCCCGATGAAGCCGGCGGCACTTCCACCTCGCATAGCCGTCTGCCTATTGACAACTCTACTCCGCATTCGTATACTTTACCTTAATCGAGGAGTACTTAATAGCGAATGGGACGTTTTATCTCGAAACTTGTTTTAAGGATCGTGATATATGTCTACTGAAGAGAGAGAGCTTTATACGGTTGCCCAAGCAGCAGACTATCTTCAACTGACCCCTGCGAGCATTCGATCTTATATACGACAAGGGAGGATAAAAGCCTTTCGTGTGGCTGGCGGACGCAAGATACTTATCCCACGGGAAGAGCTTCTCGGCCTGTTGGAGCCTGCCGTCTTGGGCGCTCGCCTCACGGAATCGGGCAAAACCATAAAAGATGCTTGAAGAACTTAGAGAGCTTTGGCGCTACCGTTATCTACTCTACATGCTCGTTCGGCGCGAGTTGAAGGTGCGCTACAAAAACTCGGTGCTTGGCTTTCTATGGTCTGGTATTCCGCTTTTACTACAGGTGTTTGTCTATACCTTTCTCTTTCGGAATGTGGTTGGGGTGCGCGCTCCAAACTACAGCGCCTATTTGCTAACGGGCATCATTCCATGGACTTTCTTCTCAACGGCCATTTTGGATGCGAGCCAGTCCCTCCTGATCAACTATCCGATCATTCGGAAGGTCTATTTACCGCGTGAGGTCATTCCGCTGGCGAGCGTTCTAAGCAACTTCGTGCACTTTTTATTGAGCTGGGCGCTCTATTTCATCGTTTTTTTAGGCATTGCTCCCCTCTTCGGTTTAGGGACACCGCTGCTTGGAAGCATGGTGTGGTTTCCCTTCATTACGGTGATAGAACTGTTGTTAGTGATCGGGTGTGCGCTTGTTGTGGCATCGCTGAACGTTTTTTACGAGGACGTCAAGTTCATCGTTCAAACCGTATTTCAACTCGGTTTCTTTCTATTACCTGTGCTCTATCCTGCCGATCAGATATACTACACATCGCATCTCATTCGCGCGCATCCATGGCTCTATCGGGTCTACCTCCTCGATCCGATAGCGGCCATTATCACGGCTTACCGGCACATGCTCTTACAGCCCATAAGCCCCTCAGCGTTCAACGCCTCGTTAAAGGGAGCAAAACCTCTTCCGTTTGACTGGACGCTTTGGTTCGGGGCGTGTTTGCTTTCATTTCTCATCGCGTGGGCAGGGTATGCTTATTTCAACCGGCGCAAGTGGCTTTTTGTGGAGCGGCCATGACAGAGACGATTGCAGTTACGGGCCTCGATGAGGTCGAAGAGGGAAAACAGTATGCTGTGGTTGTATCCCATTTAACGAAAGAGTTTCGAGTTCGTTATAGGACATCGGTCAAGCGGCGATTGATCAGTCTGTTTGATGGGTCGGAGCCGACGTTAAAACGTTTCACGGCGCTAAGTGACGTATCGTTCTGTGTGCCCCATGGGCAGACCGTGGCGATCATCGGGCGCAACGGTTCGGGCAAATCCACGTTGATGGGGCTTTTAGCGCGGGTTTATAGGAAGACATCGGGAGAGATCCGTCTTTATGGAGCTGATGGAGGGGCGGCGCGCATCGCACCTCTGCTGGAGTTAGGGGCGGGGTTTCATATAGACCTGACCGGCGAGGAGAACATCGAGTTTTACGGAGCTATTTTAGGCATGTCGGCCCGTGAAATGCGCCAGAAGTTCGACCGTATTGTCGAGTTTGCGGAGCTAGGCGATAAGGTTCGGACAGCGGTGCGCAACTGGAACGATGGAGCGAGGCTAAGATTGGGGTTTGCCATCGCGATCCATACCGATCCGGATATTCTGTTAATTGACGAGGTATTAGCGGTTGGAGATGAGGCCTTTCAGACCAAATGTTATCGGAAGGTAGAGGAGCTGCAGCGTCAAGGTAAGACGATACTGTTTGTGTCGCATGACCTTGCGAAGGTGGAGCGGGTAGCTCAGCGGGTAATATGGCTTATGGATGGGCAGATTCATATGGACGGTGAGGTGAAGACGGTTTTAGAGGCCTATCGTCTCTACAGCGCCACGCAGGCAGGTTCATGACAGCAGGTGAGAGGATGCGTCTATACCTAGGCATTGATGGTGGGGGCACGAAAACGGCGGTAACCATCATCACCGATGCAAGAGTTGTTATCGGTGAGGGGACAGGGGGGCCGGGCAACATTGCGGTTACTGCCGAGCCGGTGTTGCGCCGTTCTGTGTTGGAGGCGATAGGCCAGGCCTGTGCTGTAGCCGGTTTAGAGATCGCCAATACCCATTTTGGCGGTGTTTGTGCTGCAATGGCAGGGTATTCCGATGAGGAGAAGCGACAGCGGTTTTTGGAGCTATTGAAAGGGCTTGTAAGGGCTGACAGGTATCGCATGGAGCCAGACTATGTGGCCGCCTATTGGGGGGCAACGTTGGGCGAGCCGGGAATTGTGGTGATCGCCGGTACCGGGGCTGTGGCTTACGGGCGAAATGCAGAAGGTGAGAGCTACCGTGAAGATGGGCTTGGATATCTGCTTGGGGATCGGGGAAGCGGCTTTAATTTAGGGCTTCATGCATTGCGTTATACGCTAGACCGAATGAAAGAAGGAAATATAGATCGGTTGGCGGCAGCCGTTTTGGAGTTTACCGGGGCACAATCACAGAGCGAGATCGTCCGGTGGTTATACGGCGATTTTGTGCCGGCAAAAGTAGCCGAACTGGCGCCGGTAGTAGGAGGGTTGGCGGAAGAGGGAGATAGGGCGGCAAGAGATTTGGTGGCAAAGATGGCTCGCTGTTTACGTCATTCGGTGCGACAGGTTCGGCATAAGCTTTGGTTGCCTAGGGATGTGCCCGTTTACATGTTGGGTGGCTTGTGGAATATCGGGCCGTTTTTCCGTTCGGAGTTCATTCAGCCATCGTGGCCTTTGGAAGGAGAGAGCGATGATGCGGCCTCAGGCGGGCGCTTTCTTATTGGAACTCCTCATGCCGACGCCGCCTATGGTGCCGCATTATTGGCAATGGAGACGGTGTAGGAAATGGGCGCCGTCCGGGCGCTGCCGAGGGCTGGTGACTGATCGCGTGGTTTAACCTGTTCAAGAGAAGCGGTGGATAGGCAATTTGCCTATCCACCACGTGTGATTCAAGACCAATAACGACCGCCTAGTGGGAGCTAATGGGGCCGTGCCGAATGAGGTTTGGAGGAAGAGGTGGCGGTATCATTGGGCCGGCAGGATGCGCATTGCTGTTGGGGTGCGGGCTTGGTATATGGCGAAATGGGTTAAAGAACACATAGTACACCCCAGCAATGACGAGGATGGTAATCACAATGAAGATTGTGGCCATTTGTGGGCTTATCTCTCGTCGCATAGCGCCTCCTCTTTAATTGTTCGCCCACCAGGGCCCCCAGTAATCTACATCGTAGCCGCCTTGGCCGTTTAGAGACTGCTCGGAACCATAGGGTGTGTATTTCGCATGTCCATCCACGAAGACCGTGTTATAGCCACCGCCTTGACCGGGCACCGGAACTCCGTTGACCTGTTTCGCCAACGGGTGTCTGGGGTCAATAGCGTTCCAATCGTTGCCTGGCGAGACGTTGGGGTCTATGCTCCAGGAGTAGGCGTTAAAGAAGCTCCAGGAGCCGCTACCGATAGAGCGATAGACATCGCGGCTATAGCCCCATGCTGGGACTGAGAGCGTGTCGCAAAGATAGGCGCGCTGAGACGGTTTGTCTATTGCATCCATCAGGCGAAGGCGAAAGACAGTCGGGTTGACACTGTAATCGAAGTAGCCGGTCGCTCCCCATGCGTTGATACCCACATGGATCGTCCAATCGGCATACTCTTCATCTCCTCCGAACCAGCCTTGCCAAGCGGGATCGTTGGTTGGTTTGGGCAGATCGGGGCACCACCAGATATCCTTGTTTTTTACGTAGGGCTTGGTGAGATCCATCCATCCTGCCCACAGCCCTTGCGAGTCCGTCGTTTCGTTGGGGCACATCATGCCGTCGTAGTCTTGCACGTACATGATAAGTCCCATGGCAAGCTGTTTTTCATTGGAGAGGCAGGTGATTTTGCGTGCCGATTCGCGAGCTTGCGCGAAGACGGGAAACAGAATTGCTGCCAAAATCGCAATAATCGCGATAACAACAAGCAATTCTATGAGAGTAAAAGCACGGTCAGAACGTTTCATCATTATATCCTTTCTTGAGATTTATAGGAACGGGGGCGCCGTTGAATGGCGCACCACGAGCTGTGATGGAATGACGATGCGTTTAGGGACTATTTGGTCTTCCTCCTTTGTGACTGAAGGGTTTTCTAGAAGTGCCAGCAAGAGACGTGCGCCGCTTTTACCCATCTCTTCCCACGAGACGCGCAGTGTGGTGAGAGGGGGATGGATTGCGGCGGCAAAAGGTTCATCATCATAGCCTGTTAGGGACAGATCGTCGGGGATTCGGAGACCCTGTTTCTGCGCCTCTTGAGCGACGAACGCAGCGAGAATATCGGAGCCGGCCGCTAAAGCGGTAGGCCTTCTGGAGGGAGGAAGGGAGAGCCAAAGCTTCAGGGCATCTTCCACACGCGGCTTAGGGCGACGAATGGAGAGGATCAGTTCGGGGTCAGGCTCGATACCGGCATTTCGGAGCGTATCTTCATAAGCCTGTTGCCGGACAAGATAGTGGTAGGGCCGATCTCCACGCAGGAAGGCGATTCGGCGGTGTCCTAGAGCGAGAAGATGTTCAATCGCGGAGCGCATGCCCCCGTAATTGTCATGCACCACTCGTGGGTAGGGCCCGGCAGGTTCAGCATCCACCACAACGACGGGATAGCCTTGATTATGGAGCCATTCGAGACCCCTTTCCGGCATATGCCCAAAGACTAAAGCACCATCAAACTTCACGCGATGGCACCATTTGGCGAAGTCGGCAACCGAGAAGCCCTTGGGGGTATCGCCGCTGCCGGGATAAGCCCAAACCAGCCCCCATAGACCGGAAGCAAGTTCTTGTGCTGCCGCCTGAGATATTTGCATTTCGGCGATGGTATGGGTAGGGCGAGTGCCCCAGACCTCCCAGCAGGAGATAAGCGCTATGACATGGTGGCGAACGGCTGGGGGGGTTAGGGGAGCTGGCGCGGTGCTGCAGATAACGGTACCGGTAGCCACAGAGCGCCTAACAAGACCGCGGCGTGCCAATTCGGAGAGCGCTCGTTCGGCCGTTTGATAGGAGATGTGGTAGTGCGACGCGATTTTACGGGCAGACCATATCGGTTGCCCATCCGTCAGCCGATTTGTACGGACAGCCTCCTCGATCTGCTCGACGATTTGCAGATAGAGTGGTCGCGAATCGAGAGGGTCAAGGTGTAGGGTAACCACCGGTTTGTAATTTCCTCACCGAACCTTGTTGTGCTATGACTGCTATGTAATAAGTATAGCATAAAAAGGTACAACTGTCAAGGCCGGATGCAAGTGGTTCGATAAGGGGGAATCTGACTGAGGGAACAGAGTGCTTAGGGGTTGCAATGTGGGACGGTTCGTGAGAAGCAGAGGGCCTATAAGCCGGGTTCTGTCTTTGTGTGGCCATCTCTCTGGGGAGTCGGTTACCCGACGCCTCTAGCGATCCACCGGGAGGGTCCGCGGGCCGCCTCATCCCCTCCCTTTGATCTTGCTCCCGATGGGGTTTGCCAGGCCGGTGTGTTACCACACCGCCGGTGCGCTCTTACCGCACCTTTTCACCGTTACCGCAGCCAAACGGCCACGGCTGTGTGTTTTCTGTGGCACTTTCCGTCGGGTCGCCCCGCCCGGATGTTATCCGGCATCGTGCCCTATGGAGCCCGGACTTTCCTCTGCAGCACACGCACGCAGCGTGGCTGCAGCGGCCACCCGGCCCTCTGCATCCATTTTCCATTTTACCGTGATGTGCGATAAGAGGTTCCTAAGTCTGCTGGGGTGCTATGTCTCTAAAAAGGTTCAAGGTGAGAACGAGACGGCAAAGGCTGGGGTTTTTGGGTGCTGCGGCGGGCGAGTTGACAAAATGTACAGGTTGGCGAGTCGCATAGAAGGGCGTCCGGCGCCCCTTTCAAAAGGGCCACAGCCATTGAGACCACGGCGCGTGCATTCATCCGTTGTGCGGGCAGGGAGCCGATCGTGCCGTAGCGAATAAGGCGAGCCTGGCGAAGCAGCGGCTCGATTTTGACAAACCCTTCCGAGCAACCAGGCTTACCGCGCATGGTTCGCCAGCGCTCAGGGCCGACTTTTACACGGAGGGTAGAAAGGAGATAGGGTACTTCCGCCCAAACCTCTGCCAGATGAAGCAGCAGGTTAGACCGTTGGTCTGTGTTTAGAAGCAGCAGCTCGCCATTAAGACGATGGAGGTGGGCAAGTGGGCTTTCAGAACCAAAAGGAAAGTGAAAGGGGGCCGCATGGGTTAGGAGAGCGGCGTTGGGGCCGATTGCGGTAAAGGAGAAAACCGGATGACGGCTTCGTTTAGCTTTGGGGCGATTGCGAACAAGCTCCGGTAGGGGGCCTACGAGCTGGGAGTTGGCGGGTGTAGAGCGAATGCGAAAAACGGAGACGGACGAACGCTGGAGCGCGTTCTCGACTAACATTGGGGGCTGTGGTGGAGAGTCTACAGAAGTATAGGTAAAAGTCGGTACCATAAGCGTTCCGATGGGGCCGAGTACCTCTAGCAGTGCGTCAAGGAGGGTTTGAGGAGAAGAGGATGCAGAGGATGGCCATGTGGAAAGCACCAGCAAAGTCATCCCAGAACGCAGCCCAAGTTTTTGGAGATCGATGACTAAGCTTTGCGCGCTGGACATGCGAAGCTCCTCTCGTTTTACAACCCCCTCATAAACACCAGAAGCATCAAAAAGCAAAAACGGGTTGGAGCTTCCAACCCGATAGTACCGATAGCGGAGGAGGGACTCGAACCCCCGACACTTCGGGTATGAACCGAATGCTCTAACCAGCTGAGCTACTCCGCCGTACTGAGGCAACCCTACATTTCCTAGTTATCCCTATTTTACCATGAGATGGCCACGTTTTTCAAGGCGAAAAGGTTGTTCGGGCTGCGCATCACGAAGAGGGCGAACAGGAGAAAGAGAGAGTTTTGGCGAACAAAGTATCGTTGATGAAGGAGGTTTCTACTTTACGTTTTATGAGGAACCGAGCGAAGCCAGTGAATGAGGGTGTCAGCGCCAAGGCCGTCGGGATGGCGATAGGCCTTATTTTTCTTAGTGTGTGGTGGATCGTCTACTCGGAAATGCGAACGCAGGTCACCGAAATCACCTCAACTTCTCTGCCCATGGGTGTGATCTTTCTCCTTTTTCTGTTGTGTTTTGGAAACGCCCTAATAGCACGCTATTTTGGTAAGAACCTGCTGTCTGGGCCGGAGCTGGCTATTATCTATACTTTAACGGCGGTAGGCTCATCGTTGGCCGGCATTGGGATGGTTGGTTTTATGATGCCGGCCTTGGCAAACCCTTTCTATTACAACAATGCAACAAACCATTGGGCCAAGCTTGCCAATCCGGCTCCTTGGTTCTGGGCACCGCATGATCCTCAGGCCATTCGTGCATTCTATTTAGGCAACAGCACTCTTTATACATGGGAGCACCTTCAGGCTTGGTTGGCGCCTGTGCTCTACTGGGGTCTCTTCTTCATGGTCTTGCTCGGTTTCTTCCTTTGTGTAGCGTTGCTGTTGCGACGCCAATGGATCGAGCAAGAACGGTTGAGCTATCCTATCATCGTGCTACCTATGGAGATGACTCTCTATCCTGACGGTTTCTTTGGATTCCTGCGGCAACGTGGATTGCTGATAGGGTTTCTCATTCCTGTGGTACTTCAGACCATCAATAGCCTCAACTATCTATTTCCTTCAGTGCCCTACATTCCGGTAAAGCCGACCATCAACGGACCACTAGACCTTGGTCCCCTGTTTACGACACCGCCGTGGAACGCTTTAGGCTATTTCCCGCTCGCTTTTCACCCCAACACCATTGGGTTGGCCTATCTTCTACCGGCAGATGTGTCCTTCTCATGCTGGTTTTTCTATCTTGTGCGGAAGGGGCTTGATGTTTTTTGCACCGCAATGGGTTGGCGTAGCCCCCAGAGCAGTCCGGTGGTGAATCGAATTCCTTATTCGCCTGAACAAGGGGTTGGCGCTTGGATAGCCATGGCGATCATGGTGTTGTGGCTGGCACGTCGAGAATTAAAGCGCTATGGGGCGGCCGCGTTCCGGTTTCGTGGCTGCCATGACAAGGAGGCGGCCTCGTTACGTTGGGCTGTGTGGGGCGCCCTTGTGTCGTTTGGTGGAATGGTCTATCTGATTGGGATAGGTGGAATGCCCATTACACTTGTGTTGGTGATGCTCCTCGTAGTCATTGCTTACCTTTTGGCACTTACACGCATTCGGGTAGATGCTGGCACGGCCTGGCATTTCGGGCCATTTATTCCCGCCCAGGAGGTGGTTGCAAATTGGGTTGGACCGGCGACTCTGTCTCCAGCTTCTGTCAGCACCTTGGCCTTCCATGAGTGGTACAACCTAGACTATCGTTCTATGACTGTGCCGCATCTTTTTGAGGGCTATCGAATGGCCTATGCCGGTAGAAGCTCGGCGCGCCGCCTCACTTGGGCTATGTTTCTCTGCATGCTCGTAGGGTATTTTGTGGCCTGTTGGGCTTCGTTACAGCTCTACTATACCTACGGTGCAGCAACAGCCCACGTAAACCCGTGGCGCATTCAGATGGGACAAATACCCTGGAACCTGGCGCAAGCGCACCAGCAATCGCTTCAGCACTACCCCGACTGGCCGGGAATCGAAGGGATGGTAGCCGGGGCGCTTATTACCTTCCTGCTGTTCTACACGCGCTCTCAGTTCACATGGTGGCCGTTTCATCCGGCAGGCTATGCTATCGGCAACACCTTTATCACCGACCTGCTTTGGTGTCCGTTCCTCGTAGGGTGGCTGGCAAAGGTGCTGATACTGCGTTATGGGGGGATGCAATCGTATCGTAGGGCGCTTCCCTTCTTCATCGGGCTTATTCTGGGCGACTATGTGATAGCCTGTTTATGGTCGCTGGCCGGTGTGGCATTTCACATGAGCATGTACCGATGCTTTCCGAATTGAGAGGAACCGAGCAAAACCGCCTATGCAAGACACACGTCTATTCAGCCCGGTGGTGACGACCAATACGCCACGAGAGCTGGCCATACCAACGACTTTAGAGGAGTGGCAGAAGTGGCGCCTCTTTGTACGTCAGCGTATTTTAACGGTCGCCGGGCTTTCTCCCATGCCCCAGCGTACGCCCCTGCATCCGCAGATATTTCGGCGTCTTGAACGTGACGGCTACTCTATTGAGACCGTTGCGATAGAGACATTGCCGGGTTTTTGGCTCTACGGTAATCTCTATCGGCCATTGCCATTGCCGGAGGTACCGCAGCCGGGCGTCCTCATTGCCCATGGACATTGGGTATCGGGACGCTTAACCGATACGAGCGAGGCCTCTTTCGTCGCTTGCGGCATTGCCATGGCGCGGGCCGGATGGACGGCTTTTGCTTACGATATGGTAGGGTATACCGACACCACTGTAGTAAGTCATCAATTCGCCTCGGATGCCGAAGAGGCTTTGTGGGGGATCAGCCTCTTCGGTTTACAAACATGGAACAGCCTGCGCGCGCTTGATTTTCTTCTCTCCTTGTCGCATGTTGACCCTACTCGGATCGGGATGACAGGAGCCTCTGGAGGGGGCACACAGACGATGATGCTCGCGGCCATTGATGATCGGCTAAAGGTATCGGCACCGTGCGTGATGGTCTCTCATACGATGCAAGGCGGTTGTCTCTGCGAGAACGCACCAGGGCTGCGGATAGATTTCTCCAACCTTGATATCGCAGCGGTTCACGCACCCAATCCGCAGATTCTCGTTGGAGCCACCGGGGATTGGACCAAAGATACGCTCACTGTGGAAGGGCCTTCTATTGCACGCATCTACGCCCTCTACGGTCATCCCGCGCGTTTCCGGTATCGGCTATTGGACTATGGGCACAATTTCAATGAGGCCACTCGCCGAGAGGTCTATACCTTTTTGGCGGAGCAGTTTGAGAGTGGGGCGATCCCAACCGATCAGCCGTTTCCCAAGGAACATGTGGAAGATATGCGCGCTCCGCAATGGGCAAGAACGCACGGCATGGAGGAAGCGCAGTTAAAAGCAACACTGCGACGCCAAGCAGCGCAAGCCTTACAAGAGGCCATAGGGTTTGCTTTTAAGGAAAGAACGGCCTTGCACGAGCGGTTTTTCCCGCTATGGCAACATGTTTTGGCCATCACCTCTCCTAAGGACGCGGATGTGGTGTGGGAAGTAAAGGAGACCGCAGACGAACTAGAAGGCCGTCGGTTGCGCGTCGCCTTCGGACGTGCCGGTAGGCAGGCGCGCCTAGAAGCATTACTGTTGGAGCCTCATCTACAGGATAGTGTGTGGGGTGCTATTCTCGTTGATGGGTCAACGGAAGCTGCGAGAAATGATGTACTCCTCCTGCCACTTTTAAAGTTGGGGCTGCGTGTGTTGTTGCCGAAGCGGTTGACGCTCAGCACAGTGGAGGAGAGAGCGCGTTATAGCGACTATGCTAAGGACTACTTTTGTACCTACAATCGGACATTGCTTCAAGAGCGCTTGTACGATCTGCTAACCTCCATACACCTCATGAAGCGCCTTGGCTCGGAGCGCCTCGTGGTTATCGGCAGGGGGTCTGCGGGGCTTGAAGCCTTGTTGATGGCACCCTTCGCCACGGTTCTGGTCGCAGATACGCGACATATGGAAATGGAGGAACCGACGTTCTGGCAGCATACCGCGCGATTCTTGCCCGGCATCATGCGCTTAGGAGGGGTAGTGCTATCCCTTGCATTAGCCTCATCCCGTCCCGTATTCCTTTACAACAAGGCCGATCGGTTTTGCGATCCAGGGCACTTCGATGAGTTGTCGAAAGTTTACGGGGATGCGCTGCATTGGACACGAACGGAGCCTTCTGAAGACGAGATAGTTCATTGGGTGGCTCAGAATCTCCGTTTTGGATCAGAGGCCGGTTAATGAATGGAAGACGCTTCGATGGTGGCGGCCTCTGTTGTGCCGTTGTCCCCTTTGGAAGAGGCCATCATCGGTTTGAGTTGAAGGCTCAGCAGGAATGCAATGGCCATAAGCACTGCCGAGCAGAAGAAGGGGACTCCGGTCGCATTAGGTAGTCCAATAAGATAGTTGTTGATAGGGGGTGCAATGATACGTGCCAGACTGCCCAAACCTTGTTGGACGCCGCTGAGAGTTCCTATTTCCGATGGGTCTGCAGCATGGGTAATGAGCGCATTGAGGGATGGTGTCATCACGCCCATCGCGATCGCGATGCAGACACTGAGGAGGTAGATGCCCAATAAAGAAGGTGCTAGGCCGATACCGATTAGCGTTAAGGTCATAAGCATGGCGCCAAATCGAACGAGGTAGTGTTCGCCGATAAAGTGGGCCAAGCCACGCACGATAAAGCCTTGCACAACAAGGCTCGAGAGACCCACGATCAGGAAGATACGACTCGTTATGATGGCCTCCGTCTTCTCGAATTGGTGACGGTGCACGATGTCGGGTAGAGAGGCCCACGGTTGGGCGAGATGGTGGATCTGCCATGTATGTATGGCCATCTGTTCGAGGGTGCTATGGAAGCGCAGAATAACGAGCCAAGAGAAAGAGGACTCGACAGCGGTAAAGGCGAAGGTAACGAAGGCGAAGACGAGAAGTTGGGCGCGAATATTCGCATCGTGGAATGCAGCTGAGATGGACCGGAGAAGGGCGAGAGGGCCTTTTTCTATTGTGCCCTCGGTTGCCGCCTCGCGGCGGGCCAGTGAGAGGCTTTCTGGCAGCATAGCAAGTGCCCACAGGAAGTTGCAGAAGGAGAGGAGGGCTGCCAGCAGAGCGGGGGTTGCAATGGGTGAGAGGGAGCCAATGGCAATGCGGCTGGCATAGCCACCGACCACCGGCCCGAAGGCGAAGCCGAGACCGAAGGCAATACCAAGCACGGCCATACCGCTGGCGCGTTTTTCGGGTGGGGTAACATCGGCGATATAGGCTTGAGCTGTTGGGAGGCTTGCGGAGGTAAGGGCACCTGCAGCCACGCGAGCGAGGAAGAGAACGAAGAGGTTAGGGGCTAACCCAAAGGTAAGAAAGGTACCGGCGGAGCCACATAGCCCGATGAGAATAACCGGTCGGCGCCCGATGCGATCCGAAAGGCGGCCCCAGAGAGGGGCTGTGAGAAACTGCATAAGGGAGTAGCACCCTAGCAGCATTCCTCCTACCCATGCGCCGCCGCCATAGTGAGAGATATAGACGGGGATGAGGGGTAGGATAAGCCCGAAACCGAGCATGTCTATGAACAGCGTTAGCGCCAGAATAAGCAATGGCGAACGCCGCATTTCCCCTGTTTTGCTTTGCCTTCTCAATTTGAACTCCCTATCTATTTTACCGATAAACTCCCTCATTTCGTGGCATTCTGCCGAAGTCTGCCGTTTCTCATGGAGGGCTAGGGAGTGGGTTGGCGGTTAGAGCTGATGAGCAGCATGTTGCAGGAGAACTTGATTGGTGATAAGGTGGGGTGGCTGCATGAGAATTTGGTAAATGGTCTCTGCCACCTCTTCCGGCTTTAGAAGCAGTTCGGTTCGCGGCTTTCCCGGTAGGGCATCCCAGAAGGGCGTATCCACACCGGAGCAACAGATGTTGGTGATGCGAATGTTATGGCGCTTAACCTCTTGGAGAAGGGCATTGCTAAAGCCGATGACGGCATGTTTGGTGGCGCAATAGAGTGCGGCGTTGGCGATGGTTTTTATTCCGAGAATGCCGGCAAGATTAACGATCAACCCTTGTTTCCGTTCGATCATATGAGGAAGCACCGCTTGGGTGAGGAGCATGGTACCTAAGACATTCACTTTCCACAGTTGTTCCATGCTGGCGCTATCCACCTCGAGAAAGGGGCCAATGGCACCGACGCCGGCGCTGTTTATAAGCACATCTATTTGTCCAAACCGGCGCAGGGTAGAGCTTATGAGGCGTTCGACATCGAGCGGGTTGGTAACATCGGCTTGAACGGCGTGGCAAGTATCGGCGGGAGGGGTTAGCTCGGCAAGAGCGGCTTCGAGGTGTTCGACGCTGCGCCCCGCGATCGTCACAGCCATTTGAGGGGTTGCCAAAAGCCGTTTTGCGGTGGCTTTGCCAATGCCGCTGCTGCCTCCTGTGATAAGAACCACTTTTTGAGTGTCGTCCATCTTTTTTCTCCTTTCCAGGTCTCTGTCATTAGAGAATACGACGAGTGGAGACATATTTCTCCACAATAATATATCGATCTTTCTCCAATTCGCCTCCAGGCAGGAATTGACAGAGCCATTGAAGAATAGGTGGCAAATAAATGAGAATCATGAGGAGGTTACCTATAGGTTATGAAGTTTTATGTACAGGCTCTAGGGCTGTTTGGCGTGTTATTTGGATTAGGAGTGGCTGTTGCCCAAGATGAGACGAACCAAATGACGAAGAGGCCTTCTTATCCACCTCTGAAAGACCCTGCTTCGCTTGCGGCCATTGCTTGTGGGGAGCCGCCGTTACAGACCATCCTTTGGCGACAGGGGTACAAGGTGAATACCGTTCAAGATGAGATAGAAGCCCAGCGTTTTGTGAAGGCAGGCCATGGGCCGGTTATCTACAAACCGATTGCGGCCTATGGGCTTTATAAAATTTGTAGCGCGGGGTGGTACCCCGTAAAGCCGGCCTCGGCGGCCTCTAATAGTTTGCCTCCTCCGCCGGAGAAGCATCTGCTGTGGCGTATAGATGCGCCGTATAATAAGCAGGACTTCCCCACGGTGATGCCGGGTAGTAGCCTTCAGTTCGATCCAGGTCGGCAAAGGTTCGGGCTATGGGTTTCGACTGCCGGTTTCCCCAACGAGACGATCTGCACGGAAGATGCCTTGCAGGCTTATGACCCTCGCTTTAAGCCGAACGACCGGCACAAGGCCCATGTGATCCCTGCGCGAGACGCATCGGGTAAGCTCATTCCGAACACTTATCTCATCGGCTGGGAATACTCGACGAATAACGACGATCAGGATGTTGTGACATTGGTAAGCAACGTGAAACCTGTGCAATGAGGATGATCGGTTGCTAGGAGGACGCTCATGGAGAGGGCAAGGAAAAACGGAAGCACGCCGGCGGTTTCCCCACGCGTTAATCGCCATGAGGAGCCAGAAGTTCAGAATAGGCGCGATGCCTTAGGGATCGTTATCGAAGGCTCTTTGAGCCGAGGTTTGGTGATGCGTCTTGCTGCTGACAAGAGCGTGGAAGACCTACGAGCAGGGAAGTTTTTGGTGGTTGAGGGGCAGAGGAATCGCTTCTTTGCTATTCTGGGGGACGTAGAGCTAGCGGCTATTCACAAAGACATTCTCTTGAACCCTCCTCTGCCGGAAGAGCGCTTACGCCGCGCCGTGCTGGCCGGCACAAGCGCCTACGGCTTGGTGCACCTGCGTCCGATGATTCTATTGCCCATGAATGGGGAAGAGGGCACGGTCGAGACAGCAGAAGCCGATGCCGAGTTGCTGCCGGTTCGCACGGTGCCTTCGCACTTCAGCGCGGTCTATGAGGCCACCCAAGAGGATGTGAGTCGTGTATTTGGTGCCGAAGGGGAGGGAAAGCCCTATTTTTACGTGGGCACGCCGTTGGATATGGACACGCCTGTATGCATCAACATGGAAAGATGGATTGAGCGTTCCAATGCCATTTTCGGCAAATCCGGCACCGGTAAAACCTTTCTTACCCGCCTTTGTCTGTGCGGGGCGATCAAGGCGAGAAATGCAGTCCATCTTATTTTTGATATGCATAACGAGTATGGTTGGGAGGGGAGATCGGAAACCGCGCAGGGCAGGAAGGTAAGAGGGCTGAAGCAGTATTTCGGTTCCCAGATTGTCATCGCGACACTCGACAGGGAGTCCTCGCACACACGAGGCGTTCGGCCGGACTTCGAGGTGAAGATAGGTTATAACGAAGTTGAGATTGACGATATTTTGCTATTGCAAGACGAGTTGAATCTGAACGAAACCGCTCGCGAGACCTGTTATCTTTTGGAAAGGATTTATAAGGAGAACTGGTTGGGCGAGCTTCTGAACTTGGAACCAGATCGGATTAAGGAACTTTGCGCGGAGTACAACATTCACTCTGGCGCCCTAAGTGCGCTCCAGCGCAAACTAACGAGCTTAATAAGGGACTGCGGCGATTTCCTCGTTCCCGAGTTACCTCCTGGGGAAGACCCCATACAGCGTATTGTTAGCGAACTGCAGCGGGGGCATGATGTGGTGCTAGAGTTTGGCCGCCACGACAAACCACGACAGTACATGCTCGTAGCCAATATTCTTACTCGGCGTTTGCATGATCTCTATGTACGGGAAACCGAGAAAGCGTTAGGCGGTCGAGGGAGTGAGCCGAAGCATCTCATTGTAGTGATAGAGGAGGCGCACAAGTTCCTTTCGCCCTCCCTGGCAAATCAAACCATTTTTGGCACGATCGCCCGGGAGATGCGTAAGTACCATATGACGCTGTTGATCGTAGATCAGCGACCGAGTCAGATCGATCGTGAAACGCTTTCTCAGGTCGGCACGCGCATCTGCTGTCTGCTGGATGATGAGAGCGATATAGATGCGGTTCTCACGGGTATAATGGGCGCGTCCGATTTGCGGACGGTGTTGGCGAGTTTGGAGACACGCCAGCAAGCGCTCATTTTCGGCCATGCTGTGCCCATGCCGGTCGTTGTACGTGCCCGTACTTACGATGACGACGCTTTCAGGCAGGCCATGATGTCACCTGGTTCTCAGCAAACCGGGAGTACCGACTTCGAGCGTGAGCGCGATCGAGATTTCTAAAAGCATTTGGGAGGTATCTGCTTGAAGCGTTTTCGGCGCGCGTGGTGGCCTCTATCTGTGGCGCTTTTGCCGAATCTCCTTACCGTTTGTGCTGCTGCAATAGAATCCGGTAACTCTACTTCCAAAAAACAGCCATCTTCTGTTCCAACCAACGGCACTCTTGTGGTAACGGGAGCGAAGTTGTTGCGTCAGAACCTCGCCAACGGCAGTTTAGAGGCACCAGAGGGGGCTACCGTCGTCTACACAGCTTCAGATGGGACGCAGACGACACTGAAAGCCGGGTCTTTTTTTTACGACGGCATGAGTGCGGTGGCCGAGGCTAGGGGGCCGATCTCCCTACAGCGTGCGGAGGGTATATTTACCGGTGAGAAGCTAACATACAACTTTCGCGATCGTGATGGCACTCTTGAAGAGGCTCATCTCGAAACCGATCTCTTTCGGGCTAGCGGCAGTCGTATCGAGCTTTCACCTGATGGGCGCGATACGCTTTATAATGCCCGGTTCACCACGTGCGCGTTGGTTCATCCCGATTACGTGATACGGGCACGACGTATTCGATTGGTTCCGGGACAATATGTGCAGGCCGATGGCATCACGTTTCAGGTAGGACGTGTTGTTTTGCCCGCGCTTCCTTCTTATAGGTACAATTTGGGGACGGGAGGCGGCTCGCCTACGGTGTTGCCTGGCTACGATCGAACGGACGGCCCCTACGTTTCCATCAGTCAAAGTCTATTAGGCGGCATCCGCAGCAGCCTTGATGTCAACGCGCGCGTAGGGGTGAAGACGTTACCGGTTGGCACGGTGGATTATGTGCTCGCCCTGCAGCCTGTGGCTCGTAGCTTTTCCGCTCGCGCGGTGTTAGGCGATGTGGCCGATCCGTTGCAGAGCACCTTAGAACGACTTGCTCCACCGATCTATAGCCGTGACCCGCATGAAATTACCTTTCAGCCTCATAGCAGCTTTTTTTACGCGATGTTGCAGAATCGGCAGTTCGTGTACAACCGGAATTTTACCAACATCTCGATCTCCCGTTTCCCAGAAGTGGGGGTGCGATTCGTGAATATATTTGGTAGTCGCGAAGTGCCCGCAGGGCAAGCGACTTCCCTAGCTGCGCCTTTGCAGGTAGACGTTGCGGCCTATGGGGCCGAAATCAACGAGTTACCGTCGAATGTAACTGCGGCGCGTTTTGGCTTGCGCACCGATCTGATCAGTCCGGCAATCGTTATCGGACGACGGATATCCCTTCGTTTCGCATTTACGAACTGGTTAAACTACTACTCAACGGGAACGGCCTATGCCATACTCTCGCCAGAGGCGGGATTGGACTATCTTCCCACCCGAACTTCGCGCCTTAACGTATCCCTTCGGCATTTGGCGGATGTAGGGAGGACCCCCTTTGTGTTTGATCGTAGGGATGTGCGCAACGAGCTGAGACTGCAGTATCAGGTGGGGGGAACATGGGCGTTTGGTTTGATGAGTCATATTGATTTAGACCACAACCGCGCTTACGACAACGAGTTAGCCATCATTCGCAATTTCGATTGTATGCAGGTAGGAGTGTACTACCGCACACGCTCACAGCAGTTTGGAATTCTGTTTAATCTTCTTCCGGCGTCTCGGCGAGCGATGGGCGGTCGGTCGCTTGTTTCACCACAACCCGCTGGCGTTGGGGACTGAGCCAAAAAATGACCAGAGAAATAATCCCGATTCCCAGAAGGGCATTGATGGCCACCGCCCGGGTAGCGCCGAGATGGTCGGCGGAGAGGCCGATAAGCAGGCCGCCAACCGGTTGAAGGGCATTAAAGACAAGGGTATAGAGGGCCATAACGCGTCCGCGTAGAGCATCGGGAACGTGCTCTTGTACGAAGGTGTTTGCGGATATCCCACAAAGAATCATGCAGAAACCTATGAGCAGAAGGCAGACGAGCGCCAGCCGATAAGAATGCACGCTGATGAACAACAGGCTTGAAAGCCCCAAGCCGATGGCACCGGTAAAGATGGCATAGCGGCGTGGAATGCGCAGACCAAACCAGGCCAAAGAGAGTCCGGCCAAGGCAGCACCTAGACCGTTGATTGAGACCATAGTGCTGTAGCCTTGTTTGCCTACTTTAAAAAGCTGAGCAAAAACCGGCAGCAGCGTGGTGACGGGCCATAAGAGAAGGCTGGCAGCGGCGATAAGGACGATCACCTGCAGCACCGGACGAGTACGGCGAACATAGGTTAGGCCCTCTTTGATAGGCTGGCGATGAGGCTTTACGGTTTGGTTTTCCATGCGCATGAGCAGCAGCGAGAGGATGACCGCGAGGAAGCTTATTCCGTTCCAGAAGAAACAGGCGGCAGCGCCCTGCTGTACGAGGACGAAGCCGGCAAGTGCCGGGCCGATGAAGCGAGCCATATTAAAACGGAGTGAGTTGAGGGCGATGGCTCCGGGCAATGCGCGTCTATCCTCTACCATATCGGTGACGAAAGCCTGCTGAGACGGCATGGTATAGGCGCGGACGATGCCAAGCAGGCCCGCCATAAGAGCGATGTGCCAAGGTTGGATAGGAATCGGCGAATGTGGCCATGCTAGAAAAGCTAGGGTGAAGGCAAGGAGCATGGCTGCCGTTTGTGTGATGAGCAGCACATTGCGACGGGGATAACGGTCGGCGACCTGCCCTCCGGCGAAGGCGAAAGCTACATAGCATAGCGCTCCGGTGCCGGATACGATGCCCAGCCAGGTGGCCGACTGCGTGAGGTGGTAAACGAGCCAGCTTTCGGCAACCTGTTGCATCCATGTGCCGGCAACCGATATAAGCTGTCCTATGAAGAAAAGACGAAAGTTCCGAAAGCGAAAAGGATAGAGGGGGCCGATCCGCCCTTCGGTTAGCACGGCCTCTCCTGCATGGGCAGAGGCAGAATGGTTAGAAGAGTCTTTTGTTTCGTCCATGGAGTTCCGTCAATATGTTACCCTTCTCGGAAAGGTTTTAGTAGATTCCCATTCCAACGGAAAGTTACGGTATACTAATTCTATCGAAAAAGTAAGGATTCCGCCCTTTTAGGGAACGGAGGCAATGAGGAAAGCGTAAATTCAGTCATGAGCACACTACTCCGGTTATCTGAGGGAGCCGGCTCTGCGAGCGCTTACACCCCTTCCACTTCGCCCGATCCCGCTTTACGGCCGCATCCGGTGGGTCTGTTGGAGCTGATTGGGAACACACCGCTGCTGCGACTACGTCGGGTGGTGCCGAAGAATCCACGCGTTACGATCTACGCGAAGGCCGAGTGGGCCAATCCTGGAGGCTCTGTGAAGGACCGTCCGGCCCTCAATATGATTCTGGAAGGGGAGCGAAGCGGCGCCTTGCGGCCTGGCAAGATCATTCTCGACGCTACCTCTGGGAACACGGGCATTGCCTACGCAATGATCGGGGCTGCCCTGGGATACGAGGTGCACCTATGTTTGCCGGCGAACGCCAGTGAGGAGCGCAAACAGATTCTGCGTGCCTACGGTGCACAGCTCATTCTCACCGATCCACGGCTCTCTTCTGATGGGGCTATTTTAAAGGCGCGCGAGCTTTATACGGCGCAGCCAGACCGTTACTTCTATCCCGATCAGTACAATAATCCGGCCAACTGGCGTGCGCACTACCTCACTACAGCACCGGAGATATGGCATCAGACGCACGGGCGAATAACTCATTTCGTGGCCGGTTTGGGTACGAGTGGAACCTTTGTGGGAACTGGGCGTCGCCTGAAAGAGTTTAATCCGAACATTCGCCTTATTTCGTTCCAGCCCGATTCGCCCTTCCATGGTTTGGAAGGGATGAAGCATATGGCCAGTTCCATTGTGCCCGGCATCTACGACCCCAATTTGGCGGACGAGAACCGCGAGGTCTCTACCGAGGAGGCCTATGCCATGGTGAAGCGGCTTGCGCGTGAGGAGGGCGTTTTGGTGGGCATCTCGGCGGCGGCGGCAATGGTCTGCTGCTTAAAATTGGCAGAGGAGTTGGACGAAGGGGTCATTGTGACGATCTTTTGTGATACCGGAACACGCTATCTTTCCGATCGCTTCTGGCATGAGGGGGAGTAAGTGATTCGCATTCCGAAGAGGGTAGAGGAAGCTATCTCTGCCCATGGTGCAAAAGATTATCCTCGTGAGTGTGTGGGAGCTTTGCTAGGACGGCTGGAGGGTGAGATTCGCATTGTGGAGGAAGCGAGGCCTTTGCCAAACACATTCGATCCCTCTTGGGAGGCAGATGTGCGCGGAGGGGCGGCGGAGGATGTTCCAGGACAGGAACGGCGTTACCTTGTTGCGCCCGACGCGATGTTTCGGCTGCTGCGGGAGGAGCGAGAGACTGGGGTGAAGGTGCTGGGATTCTATCACTCGCATCCCGATCATCCGGCGAGACCAAGCGTCTTCGATAGGGACTGGGCGTCGCCGTGGTATACCTATTGTATTCTCTCTGTACGGCGAGGTGTGCCGCAGGAGTTGACCGCCTGGCAACTCAACGAGGCCGGCGATGCCTTTTTAGAGGAGCCTATAGAGATCGTATAGATCATCAGAGAACATAATTTAGAGGGAAGAGACTATGCCTAAGATACTTGTGCCCACATCACTGCAACAGTTTGTTGGCGGAAACGACGAGATCAACGTCGGGGGAACTACCGTCAAGGAGGCGTTAGATCAGTTACTAGAACGCTACCCAGATTTAAGAAAACATCTCTATAACGATCAGGGTGAGCTACGTCACTTTGTCAATATCTACAAGGGGTCTGACGACACGCGCGCTTTGCAGGGTCTTCAGACGCCGGTAACCGATACCGATGAGCTTAGCATTGTGCCCTCCATTGCGGGCGGTGTGGGAGTGGAGACGGCTCGGATCAACCCGAACGCCCTTTTGCCAGAGGAGCGCGTAGAGGCTGTTAGCTTTAGTAACGAGGAGATACTGCGCTACAGCCGTCATCTCATTTTGCCGGAAGTGGGGCTTGAGGGGCAGAAGAGACTGAAGGCGGCGAAGGTGCTGTTGATCGGGGCCGGTGGGCTGGGGTCGCCGCTCGCCCTTTATCTGGCGGCAGCCGGGATAGGCACCATCGGCCTGGTGGATTTTGACGCTGTAGACCTAACCAATCTGCAGCGGCAAGTGATACACGGCACCAACGATGTGGGGCGCTCTAAACTTGAATCGGCGAAGGAGACCATTCTCGATATCAATCCCCATGTAGAGGTTATCGGGTTTGAGGAGCGATTCATCTCACAGAACGCCTTAGAGATCGCTCGCGACTTTGACATCATTATAGACGGAACCGACAACTTCCCTACACGCTACCTAACTAATGACGTGTGTGCGTTGCTAGGAAAGCCCAATGTTTACGGATCGATCTTTCGGTTTGAGGGGCAGGCATCTGTATTTTGGGCCGGCCACGGTCCATGCTACCGATGTCTATTTCCTGAACCACCTCCTCCGGGGTTGGTGCCCTCTTGTGCCGAAGGTGGGGTATTAGGCGTATTGCCCGGGATCGTTGGGTGTATTCAGGCTATTGAGGCTATCAAATTGATACTAGGCATCGGTAATCCGCTTATTGGGCGATTGCTGACCTTCAATGCGTTGAAGATGCAGTTTCGTGAGCTGCGTCTGCGGCGTGACCCCGCCTGTCCACTTTGCGGCGAGAATCCCACCATTCATGAGCTGATTGACTATGAGGAGTTCTGCGGCATCCGCGGGGAAGAGGCCCCTCCGCCACAACTCGATGAGATCGAGGAGATCACGGTTCATGAGCTGAAGCGCCGCATGGATTCCGGTGAGAAGCTCACCGTTATTGATGTACGTGAACCGCATGAGTACGCCATCGCCCGCATTCCCGGAACGCGACTGATTCCGTTAGGGCAGATTGCAGAGCGTGCTCATGAGCTTGACCCGAATCAGGAGATCATACTCCATTGCCGCAGCGGTAAGCGCAGTGCAGAGGCCCTTCTTAAGCTAAAGGCGAAGGGATTCAAGAACCTTAAGAACCTTAAGGGAGGTATTTTAGCTTGGAGTGAAGAGATAGACCCAAGCGTACCGAAATACTGAGCCAATGCTCCTAGAGGCCGATGCGATCACTGCAGGATATGGCGGGCGGACGGTTCTTCATGCCGTCCGTCTTGTTTTTCAGACGGGGGAGTTTGTAGGGCTTTTGGGGCCTAACGGCAGCGGAAAGTCCACCTTACTGCGTGTGCTTTCTGGAATCTTGGCGCCCCAATCGGGTTGTGTGACCCTAGATGGAGAGGTTTTATCGCAGATTCCTCCTCACATTCGCGCTCAGAAAATCGCCTTCGTACCTCAGTCTGAGCCAGCCTTGTTCGATTTCACGGCTCTCGATGTGGTGCTTATGGGGCGCTATCCCCATCGGGGTGGGAGGGGATTTACCGAAGAGGATTACGCTATTGCCCGGCGCTGTATGGCGGAATTGGACATTCTTTCCTTGGCCGAAAGGCCGATCACCCAACTCTCTGGAGGTGAGCATCGGCGCGTGTTGATCGCGCGGGCTTTAGCACAGGAGGCTCCGCTGCTGCTTTTAGACGAGCCTACAGCTCATCTCGACATAACGCACCAGGTAGAGTTGCTGCAACACATTCGAAAGATGGTTGAGCGTGGTCAAGGAAAAGTAGGTGTTATTGCTGCGTTGCATGATATCAACCAGGCCGCGGAGTTTTGCGATCAGCTTGTACTACTGCGTGCTGGGCGCGTGGAGGCTAATGGAGCACCAGAGACCGTGCTAACTTCAGCTCACCTGCGGCGCGTCTATGATGCCGATATACAGGTGGGACTGAACCCGACAACGGGAAAGCCAACGCTGTTAAGCGTACGACCGGTGCGTTCCGGGGAGGCACGCGGGAGACCGAATGTGCATCTGGTATGCGGCGGAGGTTCGGGAATCGCGATTATGGGTACACTTGTTCATCATGGTTACGTGGTGAGTGCCGGGCCGCTCAATCTGTATGATAGCGACCAGGTGGCTGCCGAAGCGTTGGGCATCGACGTGATATTAGAGGCGCCTTTTGCGCCTCTGGGCGATGAGGCCTGTGCGGCAGCCAAGACGGTGATGAAGCAGGCCGACCTGGTGTTTATTGCTCCGGTTCCCTTTGGGCACGGCAATCTCCCGGTGTTGGATTTGGTGTGGGAGATGCAGAGGATAGGCAAGCGGGTCGTGTTGTTAGGCGATAAACATTTTGAAGCCCGTGATTTTACAGGCGGTAAGGCAGCGCAACTGTTGGCACAGCTATGCCACCATGGGGCGAAGTGTTATGCCACGTTGGAGGAATGGCTGGCTCATGAGGAAGCCACATAAAACCCCCCCTTGCTGCTAGTTAGGGGGGCAAGCAATGGTTTATAACTCAATGGTTTACGCTGTTAATTATTCAATAGCGCGACTGTCTCCTGATTCAGTAGAACGTAGAGGCCATAGATGCCTAAGAGAGTGCCGAGCGGAAAGTTAAATAGCTCTAAGATCGAGAGTATGATCCCTAATATTCGGCTCCAGCTCCTTCGCGTGAGTAGGCCATAGCCAAGGATGAGGCCTGGCAGGCCAATGATGAGGAGAAATGCCCCAACCACCGCCCCAAAGCCGCTGGCTAAAAGTCCACCTGCGGAATGATTTTGTATGCTACTCCCTACGCCTGCTGCAAGGCCACCGAGTATGGTGATCGCGCCAAAGATGGCGAATGCTGCGTTAAGTAGTACATACAGCCAACCAAGAATTTTGATATGTTGTTCCATGAGCGTAAGTTTGCCTCCTTTTGAGAATAGAGGTATTAAGATATAGAGATGCCGTATGCCTCTCTACTGATAAATACGACGAACTGTTGCAGGACTCCTTCTTTTTTTTCAAACTAGCATTCTGCTTAGTATGATGGATTAATAAGCTCTCTCAAATTGGCGTTTTATCTGGAAAGAATGAGACCGGCTTCTTCATTAAATAGAACGACAAGCCCGTAGACGCCTAAGATGGTTCCCAGAGGAAAGTTAAGCAGATCGAACAGGGAAAAAACGATCCCGAGCGGGCGGCTCCAACTTCTCTCGGTCAACAGTCCGTAGCCAAGAATAAGACCGGGTAACCCAAAAATAAGCAAGAAGGCGCCTAAAAACACTCCCACGCCACCCAGAACGTAGGCCGGTAAAGCGTCGTGAACCAGCGCTCCGGCACCTGCGCCGAAGAAGAGGAGAAAGAGAAAGAGCGCGATTCCCGGCAGGACATAGAGAGCACTAATGATAATATGCAGCCATGCTAGTACTTTGATATGGATTTCCATATAACGTCCCTCCAGTTAATATAGATTTTACGTTAAGATAGGTTTCTCCTGCTAATTTTTCGAGGATGGGATTTCCACACCGAAGGATGTTCATGAGTGTTAGGGACAGAGTACTGTTTTGGCCTCCCCTGTCGAGAGAATGGCGAAGGTATAGATTCCAAGAAGAGTTCCTATCGGAAAGTGAGCCAGCAGGAAGAACGACATAACCAGGCCAAGTAGGCGACTCCAACAGGCTTTTTTAAGCAGTCCATACCCTAGAAGCACGCCGGGAGCCCCTGTTGCGCAGAGGAAAAGACCGATGAATAGCCCCGCTGTGTAGACGGCGAGAGGAGGTATTTGAGTCCATTCACTGACGTTATGACCTAGAAACAGCACAAAAAGCAGTATAGCACCCCCGACGATGAGTGAAAAGATATGGAGAGCTATATGCAACCACCCTAGCACCTCGATATGGGTTTCGACATCCATCTGCTAGCTACTTCCGGGCATTCACCTGCATGTTGGGCGCATAAGTTGTTCTGTAGTTGTCAACGCCCCCCGCCTTAAGGTCAGGGGCTTGCATCTCATACGGAAGCCGGAGCCTCCGATGGACACGATACGCTGGTTGACGACAGCGCGCCGGATGGTGAAGACCAACCGACAAGGTATTTGTCTCGAATGTTCTCAGAAGCATTGAAATCCGCGTTGCGACGATACCCACAAGAACGACAGATCAAATGGAAGGAGGCCGTAAACTGTGCGGTCGTTTCGGCAAGGGCTTGTGCCTGTTGGGTACTGGGTTTAAGCCGCAGTCGTATCACTCTGTCCACGTTAGTATTAGTATCCCATGTTTTTCAAGGATTTTACCGCCTTTGCATACAAGTGAAAGGAGCGCAGGTGCTCCAAACGCATTCCCCACCCGGCTAAAGCAAGGGTGTTGATTTTATAGACGGAGGTTGTTTACAACGGGTTTCAAAGACTTGAGAGTAGTCATTGATGGGATTGCTGTAGTATCTAGGGGCTATTCGTTGCGACCGACCCTTACATGCGATATAACTCATACCGCTTTCTTGGTAAAGTTGCAGAATTAGGTATTGGGAAGATGCTAAAACACACTTGAGCAGCCTCAAAAGAGAGGGGCAGATAGAACTTTGAGGCTGCTCTGAGACGTTCACAGGGAAAGCTTCGCTCTATGTAAGAAGAAAAAGCAACAGCTAGCCCACGCCCGGAATTTTGACCGGAACGTCATGAATGGTCATGCCAGCCTGCTTAGAAAGCGTGTCTACGCTTGACAGGGAGTTATTGGCATTATCAATGCCTTTTTGGTCAAACACCTTGTTCTTCAAATTTTGGCCTACGCTTGCAAAGGCGGCTTCCATGTGATCAATAGCGCCGGCAAGTTTGTGCAGTAAGGGGCTTTTGCTGGTGTGTGCCAGGTGATCGGCCGCTTTGAGTCGGTTGACGGCGAACAGAGTAGCCAGCCCAGCCTTCACCAAAGCCGCGGTTCTGTGGGGAGCACCGGCCTGAAATGCGCCATGTTTATAGGGGTTCCAAACCCAGTGGTGGAAGGCAAAGAAGGCGACGCCTACATCCGTGATGAAGCGAGTCTTATCAAAGAGCGCAGAGGCCGGTTTGCTAAACAGGGTAACGCTTGTAAGCGTTGTGGCCGCGAGGGCGATGGCAAGCAAGGGACGTTTGTAGTGAGTCAGCATGGTTAACTCCTCCTTTTGGAAATGGTATCTTTTCACGAGAACCCTTCTCAAGGATCGCGTGCAGTTATTAAGACGGAATTCGATGCTAAGGGGTTTCATGATCTGGGCTGGTTAGGTTATCGGTCACAGTATCCGCATTCCCTCTCAGAACGGCTATTTTCCCCTCAATACGATACCAGGCGATACGGTCCACATAGTCATCTTCGGCAAACACATCCCAACCCTTGTCTACGGGGGTGTGGGTTACGGCCACACAGGCGTGATTATCGAACCAACCGCTCTGTTTGCCCATAGCGACACCGGGGGCCATTTTACCCACGAGCAGGCCGTTTGAAGTATAGTGGTAGATGGTGGCGCTGCGGCCTCCTCCGGCCAGGCACCCACCTCCAGGCAGGAAACAGATGCCGGGGCAGACCTCGGGCAATGGCACAGCCCAAAGACGCTTGCCGAATGGATCAAAATGCACCAGCGTTGTGCCACCCATCCAAAATGGGTTGTTAGGGGGCGAGGGCCAGACACGGCTCCAACCGAGAGCGTAGATGCTGCCGTCATCTGCATGCTGAGCCATAGTGGGATCGAAGCCAAGTGAAGAGGTGTCGTGCGGAATCACCTCATGCGCATTGGCCCAGTTGTAGGTAGGATTGCCTCGAGCGTCTAGCTTTCCTTTAGGCAGTTCCCAGATGCTATGGGTATTGAGATTTGCAAACCAGATGTTACCTTTATCGTCTACATCCATACCGAACACGCTAACGCTGCCTTTTCCTGGAGGGGCAAACCAGAGAATCTCGTTAGCTTGAGGGTAACCGGTGCCATGTTGATCGTGCCATGTCCACTGTTGTGGCAGACTAGGGGTCTGTTGTTGCCAGTGGCTTTGCCCGGTTGCATCGGGGTCACGACCTCCTACAAGTGCAGCAAGATGGAGGGTATGCCCTTCAAGTCGGTAGACTTGAACGCCGTCTCCGGTAGGCAGAAAGAGAAAGTGGTGGCCTTGAAAAG
>NZ_DATGKU010000243.1:0-6674 GCF_035294505.1 Chthonomonas sp.
TGGCACATCGCAACATCCAAGGTATCATCGTCATGCCGAAATAGATGAACAGGTTCGAGAGCTGAAGCAAGAGCCGTTATCTTATATTGAAGAACGTGCCCAAGTACGATATGGACATTCCGAATATGTCTACTCTGAAACACTTGTAGAGCTGTTCTTCCATTGGCGCGATCAGGGGGATCGGCGAGCAGCTAACAGAATCCTCAAAATTATCCTTGATCGAATTAAGAATCGCGCCTCTGCGTGGTGTGCAACCGCCCGCATCTCCGATTGTGAGGAGTTTGTGGGAAATGTTATTTCCAATGTGGGCCATCAGCTAGCTAACGGGAATTTAGACAGTCATTATTTCTGGTGTTGTAATTTTATTGGGGCTTTGAAACGCATATTCTCTAAATACTATCACGAAGAAAAGAGGCGACAGCAAAGAATCCCTCAATCGTTAGATGCATCTTATGGTTATAGTGATGATGGTGCTCATCATGGTGTAGTTCTTGGCGATAGGATTGCAGTGGCAGAAATCGATTCCATCAAGCAAGCTCTGAGTAGAATGTATGTCGATCATTTTTTCCAATTGCTCAAACCAGCTGAGGTACGAGTAGCAAAGCTTCTGATGGACGGCTATAATCAACAAGAGATAGCTGAACAACTCGGCTGTACAGATAGAACCGTAAGAAATATTATTCAGCGTATCAAAGACGTAATGATTTCAAAGGGAATGATTTCAGCGTAATAAGCGGCATTACAGCCCAAAGGCGCGGAAATCCCATCCGCAGTCCAGCGGCTTGTAAGCTAGCAGAGAGCCGAATAGACGAGCAGAGACCTTTTCCGCTTTGGATGGTGAAAAAATATTTATAATTATGGAAGGCCTGCTAGATGCAGGCTCGCCTAGAACGAATAAAGGCATGCTTAGGTCTCTCGCTTCGAGATGACAACAGAAAGGGTTATAGAATGTCTGAAGTAAACAAAACAAACGGTCAGGAACCAAGTAAGCGATCGCCAATAACTCCGTCGGAGGAGGAGATAGAGAGTCTCTATCTGCGTTGGTGCGAAGAGCTTGACTCAGGCCAAACCAGAACGTTAGAGGAGTGGCTGCGCGAAACACCAGAGCATCTCCACGAGGAATTTTGGAACATCCTCGAGATTGAGAGCATCTCCCGCGCAGCGGAGCAAGAGGAGGTAACGATCCCCCCGGAGGTGGAGGCCCGCTTCGACCAGCTCATTCACGAGACCGTCGAGCGCTATTTCCCGACAAGTGAGGGGACGGGCATCGGCCTTGAGGGAGAGAATGCTGAGGGGGAGGGCGGCGGCCTTGAGGGGGAACTGCTGTCGCTAACCCGCTTGCAAAAGCTTCTGATAGACAAGCAGGGACTTGACCAATGGGCACGAGAACTGCATTTGCCGATACCCCTCTTTAATCAGCTGTTGCGCGCGCTCCTGCGCCCCAAGTCCATTCCGGAGTTTGTCTATCAGAAGCTGGCCGAAGCCACCGAGCTTCCGGTCGAGCAGATACGTGCTTCGTTTGCACAGAGCCGCCCCTCCTTCTCGCCCCGCATGGCCTTTCGGGCCGAAGCGGCCCCGCAGCTTCCCGATCAAAAAGACTTTTGGGAGACCCTCTTCTCCGAGCCGAGTTTGAGCGAAGAGGATCGGAAGTTCTGGGAAGGGATGCGGCCTGGGTGAGTACTCGAGGGAACCGATGCCGGATTGGAGCGATCTAAAACGCCGCGCCGACGAGAGGCATGAGCGCCTGCGAAAGCTTATGCCTCTCGATACGCCGGTGCTCGCACCCGCCGAAGCGGTATTGAAGGCACTTCGTGAGGAAACGGGCTTTCACGAGTATCCGCGTGCCCCTACCGATCCCCTCCTCGCAGGCGCCTTGGCCGTTTTGGAGAGGGATTTTGGGGCGATCTATTATGCCGTCGGGCCGGGCGTCTCGCCGGAACGCCAACGTTTTTCAAGAGCACATGAGTTCGCCCACCTGGAAATCCATCCCGATCTTTCGGCCGACTCTTTTGCGGAAGGGGGAGACCAACTCCTCTTGTTTCAGATGCCTTGCGATGGGGCGTCGGAGGTACAAACGCTGCAGGGCTATAGCCCTCGCATGCGCCAGGAACTCGAAGCAAATCTCTACGCGGCCGAACTGCTTCTGCCCGCTCCCCGGCTCCGCAAGGCTTTCCTAGAGGAGCAGTGGGATTTTCAACGCATCTGCGTGGAAACCGGCCTTTCGGAGGTGTGCGTTGGCGCTCAGCTTGCTAACGCTCTCCTGTTGCCTCCCCTTCCCCCGCCAAAACCTCCCGCCCCAACACCCCTTCTTGATGAAAGCCAACGCCAAGCGGCCATCTCCACCGAGGCAAGGCTGTTGGTGGAGGCCGGCCCCGGCACAGGCAAGACGCGCACCCTCATCGCCCGCCTGGCGCACCTGCTACAAAACCAAAAAGTATCCCCAGAAAAGATACTGGCATTAACCTTCTCTAATCGAGCAGCTGAAGAGATGCGCTCCCGACTGCGTGAGGCGGTGGGCGTTTTGGCCGATAGAGTCTGGATAGGTACCTTTCACGCTTTCGGTTACGAACTGATCTGCTTAGAGACCAAACTCTTGGAGTTGCCGCCCGTCCCGAAACTGCTTGAACCCCTCGAAGCGGCACGCCTACTAGCCAACGACCTAGACACCCTTGGGCTACGAGAACTACTCTACTTGGAACAGCCCGACCTAGCCCTGCCGGACATTGTCAACTGCATCGCTCGGGCGAAAGATGAGCTTTGCGGACCACAGCGCTATCGGGAGCTGGCCGAGAAGGAGCTTGCTGACGCCGGAACCCCATCCCAACAGAGACAAGCCCGCGCCAACCTGGAAGTCGCCGAGTTTTACCGGCGCTATCAAGAGCGCTTACAGCAGAATGGGGCGCTCGATTTCGGCGACCTCCTCATGCGCCCCGTGGAGTTGTTGAGAAAGAGCCAACCGGCGCGCGATCGTTGGCAAACAAAGTACCGGCACATTCTTGTGGACGAATGCCAGGATATGAATCGAGCGGCTGTCTCCTTGTTACGATTGCTAAGCGCGCGATGCGAAAGCCTCTGGCTTGTGGGGGATACCCGCCAGGCGATCTATAGCTTCCGTGGCTCCTCCGCCATCGATCTTCGGAGGCTTGAACACGATTTTCCCGGCCTAAAGCGTATGGCCCTTCAATACAACTATCGCTCTCACCCACATATCGTAACGTTGTTAGCGCAATTTGCCGACGCGTCGAATGCGGAGGCATCGCCTCAAGGCCGACGCCCTTCCCCTCAAGGCCGACGCCCTTCCCCTCAAGGCGTATATCGGGGTCCCCAGAAAATCGCAAGATTTTCTGGGGCAGGGCGCCCTTCCCCTCAATGGCAAGCGGTGCGCCAAGGGCATTCGGCGGCGGCTGTGGTTTACGGCCGTCCACAAAATGAAGAGGAAGAGGCTGCTTGGATCGCCCAAACCGCCAAACTTCTTAAGGAACGCGGCATTCCGCTTGAGGAACAGGCCGTGCTGTGTCGTAAAAACGAGCAGGCAGCCGCCATCGCTCGCGCACTGCTAAAACACGGCGTGCCTGTGCAGTTGGTAGCCGACCCGCTCCTACAGCCCGCCGTGCGCCGCCTTATGGCGCTGCTAGAGCTTAGAGGCGGCAGCGGCATTGCGCTCCTCTCCTTAGGAACGCTACCGGACTATGAGGTTCCTCAGGCCGACATCAGAAAGCTGTTAAACGCCGCAAAGGCCCACAAGCATCCCTTTCCCATGGCGCTTACGTTGGCGCAGGAGCTGCCCGATTTAAGCGATAGGGGGCGAAAAGGCCTACAGCGTCTGCAGGACGATCTCAACGCATGTGCGCAAGGCGGCGCCGATATTTGGCGGTTTTTGGTGCGATATCTTTTTCAACGCAGCCGATGGATAAGGGAACTGCTGCAACCTCAAGAAGATTTTGAGGTGTTGCTGCAGCGCTCCGCGATCTACCAGTTTCTGCAGATGACACTAGGATGGCCGGGAGATACCGAGCAAGAGGTAGCCGAATTTGTGGCTTACGCTCGTCAACTGGTTCGCACCGGCACCAATCGTCGTTTGCGCCTGCCCGCCGAGCTTTGTCATACCAATGCCCTCCAGGTCATGACGGTTCATCAGGCGAAAGGGTTGGAGTTTACCGCGGTCTACCTGCCCGGGGTTGTAAAGGGCAACTATCCGGCAAGGGGGCGTAGCGCACTGGTTTCCCCGCCTCCCTCCCTTATACGCCCTAGCCTTGAGGAAAATAGCGATGACCTCGCAGAGGAGCGCCGGCTTTTTTTCGTGGCCATCTCGCGGGCGAAAGACTATCTTTTTCTCTCGGCCCCATATAGTCGGGGGAGACATGAGTTAACCGAAAGCCCATTTTTGCAGGAGATCGATGCATTGGCCTCTTCACGCCGCACACCGAGAGCATGGCCGGGAGTATTGTCGCTTTCCTTATCTGGCGATGAGGATGACAAATCGGCCCCATCGGCATTCCGAGGCATTAGACTCTCATCAGAGGCATGTACAGCCTCTGCCTTGGAAGGCTACATCAAGCGCTGCCCTAGGCAGTACTATTATCGCTACGGCCTGGGAGTGGAGGAGTCGCAAAGTCCCCCTTATCTCTGTTTTCGTGAAGCGCTCGAGGCCACCCTGCGATGGTTTCTCATAGAACGAAATGCAGGACAACCTCCTACGCGTGAGGAGATGCAGAGCTACTTTTTGGAGCAGTGCCTCAACAGCGGTCTTTCGGCTGGCAGCATGTACGGACGACTGCTGAGAAACTATGCGATTCAAACCCTGTTGCCGAACGCCTATGAGCTACTGTCTGCTTATCCCAAGCTTCAACCAGGCAGGAAATGCACAGTTAGGCTGGGTGCCGGCGTTGTTCGGACGGTCTTTCCTCTGATGCAGATCGAGGATGACGAGGTAACTATTCTCTGTTGGCTACCCCGTCCTCTAAAGGATGAGGATAAGAATAGGCCGCTCTATGCACTCTTGTACGAGGGTGCCGAACGGACTTGGCCGAAACACTCGATTTCTGTCAAACTCGTTTCTCTCCATGACGGCACCATACAAGAGGTACGAGGCCAAACACGATACACTATGAAGCGCATCAACAAGTTCACCGAGGCTTTGCAGGCCATTCGTCAGGGGCATTTTCCACCGAAAGGAAGCACTTGGGACTGCTCGCGCTGTCCTTACCTTTGGGTATGTGACCGTCATTTCGACATGGACGAAGAGGGCACAGGATGACCCTATAGAACCCGCAGCAAGCCGCCGTCCTTGAGAGCGAGCGGTTAAGCGGGTTTTCAGTAGGGGCGGGTTTGAAACCCGCCATTATTACAACCCGCCCCTACGATGCTGCGCCGTTTTAACGGCTAAAGTCAGTGTTTCGCGGCCTCATAGAAAGCGATGATTCCGCCGATGAAGCAGACGATAAGGAAGAAAAGATAGGCGCGAATGGCCAGCCATTTGCGGGCGAGGTCGCCTTCGCGAGGAATGTGGCATCGGGGGCAGCGCTCGCATTCGCTGGAGTAGCGAAAGCCGCAGGCTTTACAGGTATGTAAGGGAGGTGTTTGCATGGTATGAACTCCTACAACATCTCTTCCAGCGCCGCCCGGCGAGCCGAGACACGCACCGAGCGCTCAACAAAATCGGAAATGGCCTCCTCTTGTTTCAACACCCTGATTTGTCGCTTTAGCTCATTCACCTGGGCCTGCAGCGCTCGCCGCTGTTCTGGCTCGTGGGTAGCCACAAGGTCGGCCTGTAACGCTTTTAATCGCTCTTCAAGCACATGGCGTAGCTCTTGCAACTCGGTGGCGCGGGGGTTGTCGCCGAGCGCCTGTTCCACGGCCTGCTCTTCTTCCTCTTCTGGAAGCAATCGGTCGTTCATAGGCTTGTTCTCCGAAAGAGTTCTTCTATACAAGAATACGGAGAGGTTGTTGCCCTTTGCGCCGAGCTAGGGGCTACAAACAATATCAGACCTGAGGAGTGCTCAGGTCTGTAGAGAACGGCAAAAGCCGGATAGCTATCGAAAACACAAATAAGACACGATAGGCCCTTCTCTTTCCGCTCACGTCCTAGCGCGGATTAGCGCGAGGACGAGTTTGCGAAAAGCTGGCTCAAGTTGGCCACGCCCAGAGGCAGAGCAGCGACCTTCCGTTTAATGCGAGCGAGCGCGTTATCCACCGATTTGGTTTTACAGCGCAGCTCCTCGGCGATCTCTCGGTAGGACTTACCGAGCTGGTAGCCGGCAAGCACATGCCATTCGAAGTCCGAGAGCAGTTGCCGCAGCATCTCCTGAAGCGCGCGTGTGTCCTCACCCTGGATCACCAGCTCTTCGGGGTCGGGAGCATTGGCGCTGGGGATCATGTCGCAGAGGCACCAGTCGGAAGAGGCGTCTTCAGGAGGGCCTTCAAGAGGAACGGAGGTATTGAGAGGCATCTGCTTTTGGCGCGTGGCGGTTTTGATGGCGGTAATGATGTGGCGTTGAATGCAGACTTTCGCGAAGGCGGGGAAGGCGATGGCGCGGTCTACCCGAAAGTCCACAATCGCTTGCCACAGCCCTATCATGCCTACTTGTAGAAGGTCCTCGCGCTCGGCCCCCACGAGGAAGTAGGACTTTACTTTGGTACGTACCAGATTACGGTACTTATATAGAAGATATTCC
>NZ_DATGKU010000244.1:0-11632 GCF_035294505.1 Chthonomonas sp.
AAAACATCCCCACAAAGAAGAAAATACCGTCATGCAGGCCGAAGAGATACTCTACGGGTGGGACCCCGAACCCCGCATTGTGGCCGTGGAGACCGTTGCAAAAGATACCACCCTCGCCGTCTATCGCCGCACCGAAACAGACGAGGTGGTCTGTCGCACCATTCCGTTCCGCCCCTGGCTTCTGCTTGAAGAAGAGCCGCCACCCCAAATTCCCATCGCCGAATGCATCGCCCTCGATGCGGATGAGACCTTTAGCAAAGGATATCGCATACTGGCCCTCTTCGATGACCTCGCGAGTTATCGTGATGCACGCCTGTGGCTGCGCGAGCACCATATCGAGCACTTGGCCTGCAACAGCGACGCCCGTATGGCGCTCACCCGCCTCGGGAAAACCCTCTTCAAAGGGATGGGGTTTGAAGACATCCGCCGAATGCAGTTCGATCTGGAGACCACCGGGCTTAGCCCCACGGCTCCCGATAGCCGGATTCTCTTGATCGCCATCTCCGACAACACCGGCTTCAAAACGGTGCTGGAGGGCGACGAGATAGCCATTTTGGAGCAGTTCGTAACGCTCGTCGCCGAACGCGACCCCGATGTGCTCGAAGGCCATAACATTCTCGGCTTCGACTTTCCCTATCTAATGGAAAGGGCAAAGGTTCTTGGGGTGAAATTGGCCCTAGGACGCGATGGGTCCGAGCCTTGGCGCGCAAACGAACGCAACTACGCCATCGGTGGCGCCACGCGCCCCTTCCGCCCGGTCTATATCTTCGGCCGACATGTGGTGGATACCTACCTTGTTGTGCAACGTTTCGACTGGGGACGCCAATCTCTCGTGAGCTACGGCTTAAAAGAGTGCGCTCGCCATTTCGGCATCGCCTCAGAAGACCGTGTCGAGCTTCCTCGCCAGGATATGCTGAAGCTCTACGCACAACAGCCCGACATGGTGCTGCGCTATGCCCTCCAAGATGTGGAAGAGGTGGAGCGCCTGGCGGCCATCATCACCCCCGTCGAGTTCTACCAAACCCAAATGGTTCCCGACAACTATGGGCAGGTTGTGGCATCGGGTAACGGCGAAAAGATCAACACCATCTTCCTACGTGCCTACCTCCATGAAGGAAAAGCCATTCCTTTCCCACAGCCTTCCAAACCCTATGAGGGCGGCTATGTGGAGGTTCGCGAGCGCGGGGTGCTGCGCCGAGTGGTAAAGGCCGATGTGGAAAGCCTCTACCCCAGCCTTATGTTGGCCTACTCCATTGCACCGGCTTCCGATACGTTGGGCATCTTTCTCCCTGCCCTGCGGTTTCTAACCGAACGGCGCCTTGAGGCCAAGCGAAAGGCCGCCGAAACGCAAAAGGCCTCCACCGAGTTCGCCTATTGGGACGGCCTGCAGGCCTCGCTTAAGGTGCTGATCAACTCCTTCTACGGCTACCTCGGTGGCCCCTTTAACTTCAACGATTACGACGCAGCACGTCGCGTAACGGAAGAGGGACGCAAGCTCGTTCAATCGCTTGTACAGCACCTCGAGAAGACGGGCAGCCGTGTGATCGAAGTGGACACCGATGGCGTCTACTTCGTGCCTCCCGAAGGCGTCGAAGGGGAAGAGGCTGAACGCGCCTACGTGGCCCAAATCGGTGCCATGCTCCCACCCGGCATTCGGCTGGCCTTCGACGGGCGCTATGCAGCTATGCTCTCCTTAAAAACCAAAAACTACGCGCTTGCCTGCTACGATGGCACCCGCATTCTTAAAGGCGCCTCCCTCCGCTCCCGCGCCGATGAACACTACGGCCGGCAGTTCCTCGAAAAAGCCATTGCCTATCTGCTCGACGGCGATATCCAAAGCCTCTGCAAGCTCTATGAACAGACCATCCAACGCCTGCTGAACCGAGAAATTCCCATTCGAGACTTGGCAAGGCGCGAGCGGGTGACCCCCAAAACGTTCCAAAGCGAACTCAAGAGCCGCTCGGCGGAGGTCGCAAAGGGAGTGCCCATCGGAGACTATGTGTGGGTCTATGAGCGCAAAGATGGCCGGCTTGGGCGCCTAGAAGAGTACCAAAACGATGAGAACATCGCCTACTATATTGACAAGCTCTACAAGTTTGCCCGCCGCCTCGAAGAGGCCTTCCCATCCCCGCAAGATTTCGATTCCTGTATTCCACGCCCCACGGCCACCGGCATCCATCGGCCACTACAAGGTGAGCTGGATCTCTTCTAACGGCCGACACCTTAAAACAGGGTCAGCTTAGGTTCGCGCTTGGCCTCGATCACTTTTTGCCGCGCCGCGGCGATGTCGGCCACCAACTCCCGCCGGGCGGCCTCATAGGCATCTCCCTGAAGACGCAAAATATAGGCCGGATGCCATGTGGCGGCCACATAGCGCGCGTAACGCCCCTCGAACCACTGGCCACGCTCCTGGCTCATTTTGAAGCCTTTGTGGATCAAGACGTTGGCCGCAGGGGCCCCTAAACACAGGATGACCAACGGTTGGATGATGTCAATGGTCTGTTCTAACCAGGGTCGGCACGCATTGATCTCCTCTTGCGTCGGTGGGCGATTTCGTGCCGCTCCGCTCTCCGTGGTAAAGGGACGGCAGCGCACCAAATTGGTAATATAGATGTGTTTTCGCGAGATGCCGTTTTCGCGCAAACAGGCGTCCAACAGCACCCCGGCACGCCCAACAAACGGCTTGCCCGTGGCATCTTCGTGCATGCCGGGCGCCTCACCCACCAACATCAACGGCGCTTCCGGGTTTCCATCACCAAACACCACCTGAGTTCGTGTGGCCGCCAAATCGCACGCCATGCAGGTGGCTGCGCGGGCGGCAACATGCTGCAAGCGCTCTGCCTTCGTTCCGGTACCGCCGTCCGAACTCGTCTCGGTGAACGTGCTATCGCTCTCTTCTGCCATATCTCTCCCTCATTACTTAAGGCCGATGGTACTGCGCACTGCACATTTCCCTCAAGGCCGCCGACTGCGTCATTGCGGAATGCGCCACACCTGCCCTTCGCGAAGCAGATCGGCGGCGGCCTTCGGCCCCCAAGTGCCTGCCGGATAGTTGGGGAACACAGGGCACGTAAGGTGTTCCCACGCCTCTAAAATGGGCGTCACCACCTCCCAAGCCGCCTCCACCTCGTCGCCACGGGCGAAAAGGCTGGCATCGCCGCGAATGGCGTCGAGCAGCAGCCGCTCGTAGGCGTCGTGCACCGGCACGCTGAAAGCCGAGCCGTATTTGAAATCCATCTGTACCGTCTGAATCTTTAAACCGGGGCCGGGCACCTTGCTGCATACCTCAAAGAACGCCCCCTCGTCCGGCTGAATGCGGATGACCAGCCGATTGGGGCGCAGTCCCTCCGCAGCCGTGCGGGCAAAAAGCACATCCGGCACCGCTTTAAACTGTATTTGAACCTCGGTAACGCGCTTGGGCAACCGCTTGCCGGCCAAAACATAAAAAGGAACCCCGGCCCAACGCCAGTTCTCTAAAGCAAAGTGAATGGCCGCAAACGTCTCTGTGGTGGATTTGGGGTCAACCCCCTCCTCCTCACGATAGCCCGGTACCTCCATCTCCTTGCCATCAATCACGATCTTGCCCGGCCCATACTGACCTCGTACCGTTCTCTGAGCCACATCCTCTCGCGAAAACGGCCGCAACGATCGCAGCGTCTTTACCTTCTCATCGCGAACGGCGTCGGCATGCAAAGAGATGGGCGGCTCCATCGCCACCAACGTCAACACCTGCAGCGCATGGTTCTGAATCATGTCGCGCGTAATGCCCGATTTATCGAAGTAGTTCCCACGCCCCTCAACCCCTATCGTCTCGGCCACGATGATCTGCACATGGTCAATGTAGTTCTTGTTGAAGAGCGGCTCGAAAATGTGGTTGGCAAAACGCAATACCAAAATGTTCTGAACCGCCTCTTTGCCCAAATAGTGGTCAATTCGAAAGATCTGATCCTCGCGAAAACGCGCTCGCAACTCCGCGTTCAGCTGTCGTGCCGAGGCCAGGTCATAGCCGAAAGGCTTTTCAACAACGATTCGCGTCCACGATTGAGGCGTCTTTTGACGGTTTAAACCGGCCCGCCCAAGATGGTCAATGATCTCCAAAAAGTTTTCAGGAGGTGTGGCCAAATAGAAAAGCCGGTTGCCGCCAAGGTGGCGCTCCTCGTCTAAAGTATCGAGCAGGTTTGCCAATCGGTGGTAGCCCTCGCTGTCGTCGAGTGTGGAGCGCAGATAGAAGATATTCTGCGCAAAGGCATCCCATTCCGGCCCTTCCGGCTGTAGGGCCGGAGCGAACTCACGTATGGCGGCGCGTACATCCTCCCGATAGGTCGCATCGTCCTTATCTCGCCGGGCGAAGGCGACAATAGCGAAGGTTGGGGGCAGCAGTTTCTGCTTGGCGAGGCTGTAAAGCGCCGGCATAATCTTCCGCCGCGTTAGGTCGCCGGTCGATCCGAAAAGCACGAGAGCACAGGGGTTCGTTACGTCAGATGACATCGTCCTACTTTCTAGCCTAATAAGATAAGGTTCTTTCCTACCTAGCCGCGTTAGGGCGCCCCCCAAAGCGGCTTGCCATCCTTGTCTCGAAGCAGAATGGTCGGCTCATTCGTCACCCCGATGAGCATGGCCGCAGCCGCCTGCGACTGATCGTCGGAGAGGTTGAAGTAAGGCTTGCCCTTGAATATCTCCAAAGAGGCCCGCGGCACGCCGGTTTTATCCCTCAAGGCCAGCGTGGGACTGCCGTCCGGCGCCAAACTAAGCGTTACGCGGGCATGCCCCTGAGCATCGTGCAGGGCAAGGCCTACCGAACCGTCCTCCTCCACAAGCAGCTGCACACGCGCCTTCCCATCCCCATCGTCAAGATTGACGATGGAGCGACTTCCCTTCATGCCCACCTGGGCCCTTGCATGGCCCTGAGCGTCCTCAAAGAGAAGGTTTGGACTGCCGTCTGGAGCGCAGCTCAACACGGCGCGCGTGTTGCCCCGTGCATCCACTAAACGAAACTGCTCGGCCACTAACGTCTTTGGCTCCGGCGGGGCGCTATGTCCGTGCAAGGCGGCAAGAGTCAGCAAGGCCCCACCACAAGCCCATCCTAAATGCGCGATCCGTGCCATGGGTAAGCCTCCTAATCGTGCTTTTCTGCTGGGTGCACCGGGTGCCCCCCAAACTGGTTCCGCAAGGCCGCCAGCACCTTGGCGCTAAAGCTGTCGGGCTGGCGCGAGCGAAACCGTAGATAGAGCGAAATCGCGATAACCGGTGCGGGCACTGCATGCTCTATCGACTCCATCACCGTCCAGCGCCCCTCACCCGAATCCTCCACATAGCCCTCGATCTTCTCTAAATTGGGGTCTTGATGAAAGGCCCGCGCAGCCAGCTCTAAAAGCCACGATCGCACCACACTGCCGTGCTGCCACAGATTGCAAATGGCCTCTAGGTCGAGGCTGGGGTAGGGAGAGGCTTTCAGTATCTCGAACCCCTCCGCGTACGACTGCATCAGGGCATACTCAATGCCGTTGTGCACCATCTTTACATAGTGACCGGAACCGGCAGGCCCCGTGTGTAACAGTCCACCCTCCGGGGCGAGGTCGCGCAAAAGAGGTTCAACGGCCTGAAAGGTGTCGGCGTCGCCTCCAACCATCAGACAGTAACCCTCCTCTAGCCCCCAAATGCCGCCGGACGTGCCGGCATCGAGAAAGCGAATGCCCTTCTCCTTGAGGAACTCATAATGGCGCTGCGAGTCGGTATAGCGCGAGTTGCCGCCGTCTATCACAATGTCGCCGGGGCGCAGGTGTTGTACCGCCTCCGCAATGACGTTGTCGGTTATCTCCCCCGCAGGCACCATGCTCCAGACGACTTTTGGCGTCTGCTCTAGGCGGTCAATCAGGTCTTTCACGCTACTGACGGCCACGCCCTGTAAGGCGCTCAAACGCTGGCGGGCGGCCTCATTGGGGTCACTGCCTACAATGCGATGTCCCCGGCGAATAAGCCTCTCGGCCATATTGCCGCCCATCTTCCCTAAACCAACGATTCCCATCTCCATAGTCGCTTACTCCTTACCAACGCTTTTCTAAAAGTGGAACTGATCCACATTGTCTTTTGTAATGGTGATGCGCAACGGCAAGGTGACAATAGGTCCGTTGACCTGGATCGGCTGCGCAAGGCCGGGCAGCCTCTCACCGTCTTTCGGCATCTCCCCCCGTAAGGCCTGACGGACGAGGTAGGCCGTATAGTAGGTAAGCTTGGTTGGGTCCCATAAGTAAAGCCCGGTTACCGAGCCGTCTTTCAAATAGGTGCGTGTTTCGCTGGGCAACGCCAGCCCCCACACCTTCACTTTGCCCACTCGCCCCAGCTTCCTCAAGGCCTCGCCGGCCGCGGGAGGGCTTACCGAATTCGCACAGGCGATTCCTACCGCATCCGGGTTCGCCTGCAACGCCTGCACCGCCAAGGCGACCGCTTTGGTCTTGTCATCATCGTTATAGTAGATCGGCTGGGCCACCGTAATGCCGGGATATTTCTTAAACCCCTCCAGCATCCCCTCCACATGCTTGTTCAAGTTCTGCGCCGTGCGCTGGCCGCTAAAGATCAGCACTTTGCCCTTCCCTCCTATCGCCTTGGCCAGCGCGTCCGCAATGTCAACGCCGATCTGCACGTCGTCTACCGCGGCCACATAGAACTTGCGTTTGCTGGTGGGAGCATCCGAATCCCAAGTGAACGTCTGAATGCCGGCATCCGCCGCCTTATCCAAAGCAGGCACAACGGCCTGGGCATCGTCCGGCGACACCACAATTGCATTGGCGCCCCCAACCCGCGCCTGGTCAATAATTTCGGCCTGCTTGCCCGCCGAGGCCTGGTCGGGCGCCTCATACTCTACCGTGGCATCTATCTTCGGGTCGTTGTTGGCCTGCTCGGCCCCCGCCTTACAGGCGTCGCTATAGGAGATTCCTCCTACCTTAAACACAAAAACGATCTTGGGCTTCCCCCCTTGAGCTACCGAAGAACTCCCGCCGCTCGATGGGGTCTCTTTGGAACAGCCGGCCAGCGATAGGCCAAGAACGAGCAGACCCAGCGCGTAGCGCCCTGCGGCCTGCACCCTCCCTCTATTCAACGGTCTCCTCCAATCCTTCTAGCAGTGAAATCGCCTCCAAGGCGGCCTCACGAAACGCGCTCAGGGCGGTATCTACCTGTTCGGCCGTTACGATCAGCGGAGGCTCTAGCCGAATCACTTTCGGGTTGTTCAGCGTATAGGCTGCGATCACCCCGCGCCTCGCCATACCGTTAATGGTTAGCTCCGCGACGTCCTTCACAGCGAACTCCACCCCTATCATCAGCCCACGGCCGCGCACCTCCGTAATAGCCCCACCGGCCTCCTTTTGAACGGCACGTAGGCCGGCAAGCAACTGCTCCCCACGCTCAGCAGCCCGCTGCACCAAGTTTTCCTCCTGAATCACCTCTAGAGCGGCCAGCCCCGCTGCGCACGCAAGGGGGTTGCCACCGAACGTGGAGGTATGCAGCAGAGGATTCTCACCGAAAATCCGCTCCCAAATCGGCGGAGTCGCGATGGTAGCCCCGATGGGCATCACCCCACCGCCGAGGGCTTTGGCCAGCGTCATAATGTCCGGGCACACCCCCTCATGATCGACTCCAAAAAGGGCGCCCGTCCTCCCCAAGCCGGTCTGTACCTCGTCCACGATCAGCAGCGCGCCTTGCCGGTCGCAAATCTCGCGAGCCGCCGCTAAATAGCCCGGTTTGGCGGGAATAATGCCCCCTTCACCCTGAATCGTTTCGAGAATCACCGCCGCCGTCTCCGAAGTGACGGCAGCGGCGAGGGCCTCTACGTCGTTGTAGGGCACAAAGCTCACTCCGGGAACGAGAGGCTCGAAAGGCTTGCGATACTTCTCCCTGCCGGTTACCGAAAGGCTGCCCATGCTCTTGCCGTGATAAGAGCCTTCCGCGCTCACAAACTGCGTGCGGCCTGTGGCCACCCGCGCCATCTTCAACGCAGCCTCCACCGCCTCGGTGCCACTGTTGGAGAAAAAGGTGAACTGCAGCGAGCCTGGAGTTAGCCGGGCAAGCTGCTCGGCAAGTAACGCCTGCGCCTCACAGAAAAAGGTGCGGGCCGAAAGAGGGAGCCGATCCAGCTGACGATGAACGGCCTCCACGACCTTAGGGTGGCGATGCCCCACAGAAAACACCCCATAACCGCCGAGAAAGTCCAAATACTTAGCCCCCGTGGCCGTGGTGAGCACACACCCTCCGGCAGAGACCTCCACGTCCCCAAAGCCGCCAAACTGCATGAGTCGGGCCAAACCCGGATTGACGTACTGCCGATAACGCTCGATGATGGCCTCTACGTAGGCTTCCCCCTCTAAGGAAAAACCGTGCGGTGAGGTTGTTTCGGTTGTTGAAGAGGACATCGGCCTATACTCCCTTGCGATATGGCTAAGTATAGCACGATTCTCCCCTCTTGAGTAACCGTTCCACCCGTAAAACTTGAGACAAGGCGCCTGTCGCCGACTTCCAAAAACCGGTTGCATCTTTCTCGCCAAAGCCGGCTCCCTCCCCCAATTTGGCAGAAGGGAGACCAGCAAGTTTACTGGCGGTTTCCTTTGATAACCTTTCCTTCGGAAACCAACCATGACCGCCTCCTTTCTCCATTCAAAACAATGTAGACGCCTCAGCGGCCTGTGTCGTCTTCTTCATTGTCTATCTCTCTGGCCGCTGCATCGCCGTGCGCTAGCACCTCCCGAATCGGGGGAAAGGATGGGATAGGGGGCGAACGAGATAAGCTCAGTTTGCTAACTGCCTCTAGAACCGAAGCAATTAGCGGTTTCTGCAGCCTTGCCCTTTCCGCTCAGAACGGGTAGGAATGGAAACTCAAGATTTCTCGCCTTCGGCTCGAAATGACAGTCGTTCATATCGCCTTTGGCACGAAAGGACAGGCGTATCGCCAGCTCTTCAAGCCCCCACCCCAACCCTCCCCCTGTAGGGGGAGGGAGGGTTAGCTTCCCCCCGCGTGCGGGGGGATGAGAGGGGGGCTTTGGCGTCGCCATTCTCCAGCCCCCACCCCCACTCCCCTCCCCCAATTTGGGAGAGGGGAGACCAGTAAGCTTATTGGCAATCTCTTATGATAACCTTCCCTTCGGTAACTAACCACGACCGCCCCCTTTCTCCCGAATCGGGGGAAAGGCCGGGATAGGGGGCGAACGAAGCCGACCTGCTCTACAAACGGCCTCTAGAACCGTAAGATTGGCAGTCTCCACAGCCCCTATCTCTCTGGCAGCTTCTCGCAGCTGCCTGCGAGAAGCGGAGTGTCCCAACGACGCCAATCCCATGGAGAACAACGCTTTGATCCTCCTGGCGCAAAGTGAACGATCCCCTGCGTAGTAAAGGTATAATAAAGAGACGCTTCGGAGCCGTTTAGCTCCGAAGTTCCAGGTGCCATCCTATGCATTTTCTTATTCGCTCTTTTCTCGTAGGCAGCGAGCAGCCGATAGCGGTCTCGCATGCGCTCATTATCGAGATTACACAGGCGACGCCGGTGCCCTGAAAGCCTGTCGTTCCTCCGGCGTCGCCTCGTTGCGCCCCTTCGCAATAAGGCGGCGCCTTTTTTATGCCATGGCACCGACGTTTCGGCATCGGTGAGGCCTGAAACCCATTCGCTCGGAGAAAAGGAAAGATGTCCGCCCATTCCGATAACTCAAAACAGTACGACTATCGTAAAACGCTTCATATAACCCTTAGCGATCGAGACCCCGGGGCTTTCCCGCAACGGGGAAACCTGCCCACACGAGAACCGGAGTTTCAGCGCCGCTGGGCCCAGCAGCGCATCTACGCAAAAAGCCTGCAGAAACCGGCTCCCAAAGGCACGTTCGTGCTGCACGACGGCCCCCCCTACTCCAACGGAAATATCCATCTCGGCCACGCGCTCAACAAAATCGCCAAAGACATCACCACACGCTTCCGCACGATGGATGGCTACCGAGCGCCCTATGTCCCCGGCTGGGACAACCACGGTATGCCCATCGAAAACGCGGTGGCCCGACGCTTTCGTGAAGAGGCCAAAACCACCGACGGCGAACGCCCCGAAACCGACCGGCTCGCCCTCCGACGCGCCTGCCGTGAATATGCCCAGCACTGGATTGAAGTCCAACGAGAACAGTTCAAACGCCTCGGGGTCCGCGGAGATTGGGAGCATCCCTATCTCACTATGGAGGCTAAATTCGAAGCCAAGCTGGTTGAGGTGTTTGGTGAGCTTGTCGAACAGGGGTATATCTATCGTGGGCTTAAGCCGGTGCTGTGGTGCGCCGTCTGCGAAACCGCCCTCGCTGACGCCGAGGTGGAGTACGAGCCACACGTCTCGCATAGCATCTACGTGCGCTTTCCCGTTCGTGAAGACCCAAATGGCGTTTTCCCTGCCCCAAAGGATCATCAGGCCTATATCCTGATATGGACAACAACCCCCTGGACCATCCCCGCCAACCTCGCGCTCGCCGTGCACCCCGATGCCGAGTACGTCGTCGTCTCCGCCGAGATCGGAGCGGAACGCGCCTTTTACCTCGTCGCGCAACCTCTCTTGGAAACCACCATGGGGCTTCTCCATGCAGCCGAGTTCACCCCCGTTAAAACGCTTCGTGGCTCTGAACTGGTGGGGCTTATCGCAACCCATCCTCTCTTCGATAGACCCTCCCCCGTGGTACTGGCCAACTACGTGACCATGGATACCGGCACAGGCATCGTCCATACCGCACCCGGGCATGGAAAGGAGGACTTTGAAACAGGCAAACAGTATGGCTTAGAGGTGCTCAACCCCGTAGACCCGTCCGGCCGCTACACCCAAGAGGCCGGAGGATACGCCGGTCGTTCCTTTGCCGGCCTACGCGTGGTGCCGGAGCCTGGCGAGGCAGATGCCCCCGCCAATCTCGCCGTTATTGAGGCGCTGCGACATGCCGGCCATCTCATGAGCGCCGGTAAATACGAACACTCCTACCCGCACTGCTGGCGATGCCACAGCCCCCTCATCTTCCGCGCCACCGTGCAGTGGTTTATGAATATTGACCATAACGGCTTTCGTCAAAAAGCTCTCGAAGCCATCCAAAAGGTGACTTGGTATCCAAAAGAGAGCATCAATCGCATTACCAGCATGGTTGCCAATCGTCCCGATTGGTGCCTCTCGCGCCAACGCAGTTGGGGCGTTGGTATCCCCGCCTTCTACTGCGACGCTTGCGGCGAAACCATCCTTACCAAAGAGAGCATCGGCGCGGTTGCCGACCTCGTGCGCCGAGAGAACTCCGACGCCTGGTATCGGCGTACCCCGGCGGAAATACTGCCTCCAAACTTCGTTTGTCCCAAATGTGGGGCCGGAGTGGAGCGCCTACGCAAAGAGACCGATGTGCTCGACGTCTGGTTCGATTCGGGCTGCACCCATCGGGCGGTTTTGGAATCGGGCGAATGGCCGGAACTGCATTGGCCCGCCGACCTTTACCTCGAAGGGGGAGACCAGCACCGTGGCTGGTTCAACTCCTCCCTGATGATCGCCGTGGCAACAAAAGGCCAAGCGCCCTACCGCGCCGTCGTAACGAACGGTTGGACCCTCGATGAGAACGGTGAGGCGATGCACAAAAGCAAAGGGAACGTGGTAGAC
>NZ_DATGKU010000245.1:0-10775 GCF_035294505.1 Chthonomonas sp.
GTTTCAGAGTAGACATATTCGGAATGTCCATATCGTACTTGGGCACGTTCTTCAATATAAGATAACGGCTCTTGCTTCAGCTCTCGAACCTGTTCATCTATTTCGGCATGACGATGATACCTTGGATGTTGCGATGTGCCATCTTGCTCTCGGTCGTCTGACATGGTAGGCTCCTTGACTGAAAAATATGCTTATAAACTACGTAGCGAGGGGGCATGAGGTTACGCGAGAATAACAGGACTCCTGTTCTCCTTCACTTTTTATCGGGATGCCAACCTCTCCCTTGCCCCCGCATGTGGGAGAAGAGAGGGGAGGTCTTTAACAGCTTACCTTATAGATGCCGTTTACGGTAGTCCTCGGTTGTTACCAATTTGGGAAGCACGAATGAATGAGTTTCTCCACTGCGTTCTCGATAACAATGTTGCCATCGGGTTATATCTCAAGAAACCGGAAAAATGTGGAACAACTAAAACGAGCCGGTAAACCCACTAGGGTCGAGGCATTCGCGCCGAATAGGGGCGTGCAAATACTTCAAAACGCAAACAAACCGTGAGGAAACCTATGTCATCATCACTACATCAGGCCGAGATCTCGCAGAAGATACGGCTAACTCAACGAGAGAAGGAGATACTCAGCCTCATTGGGGAGGGCCACCCAAGCAAGCGCGTTGCCGAGATGCTTTTCGTAAGCAAACGTACGGTGGATTTCCATTTGGACAACATCTATCACAAGCTTCATGTAAAAAATCGCCTACAGGCCTTGCAGTTAGCCCGGAGGCTGGGACTTCTTCCCTCTTCGGAGATAGAGGAAGAGAAGCAAGGCGCTGACCTCAAGGAGTCGTAGGAAGATAACGTACGGCGTGCCCTTATCTGCGTTCTCCCTAACGAGACGGTGTGGTGCCGTGATCCGTGAGCTGTATTTTGCCGCCTTCTGCGTAGAAGGCGGCGCTTTTTTGTGTCTCTTTTAGCAAAAGATGCCCGTCGAGATCGAGAAACTCGAAGGCGCCGGTGCCGCAGGCGATGGCCGCAGATATGGCGATGCTGTGACTCGTCTCCAACATGCAGCCGATCATAAGGCGCTTACCCGCTGCACGCCCGATAGCAATGAGGTCTAAGGTGCCTTGAATGCCGCACTTGTTGATTTTGAGGTTAAAGCCATGAACGGAGGTGTTCGCTAACGCAAGCCCCTCCTGTCGGCTTCGGCAGCTCTCATCGGCAAACACCGGCACAGGGCATCGCTGAGCGACATAGCATAAACCGGCGAAATCCTCTTTCGCCACCGGCTGTTCCAAAAGCTGGATGGGGATGCCCTCGTTGATCAACGTGTCCACGAATCGCAGCGCTTCGTCCGGCTGAAAGCCCTGATTGGCATCAAGGCGCAGAAGCGCCTCTGGGGCCGCTTTGTGCACATCGCGTACCCGTTGAAGGTCACCCTCCATATCGCCTTGCCCCACCTTAATTTTGAGAAAGCGGATGCCGCGTTGCCATGCCTGAGCCGCCAAGGCGCCCGCTTCGGGAACTAAGGGAATGGTGACATCGGTTTCGCACTGAGTGCTGGCGCCGCCCCACAGACGCCGCAAGCTCATGCCGTGCACAAGGCTCCAAGCGAGAAAGACGGCCATCTCCATACCGCACCGAGCGCTCGGCTGATGAGGCGCTAGACGCTCGATATGGGCGATGGGCGCTGCATAATCGCTAATGTCCATGCCTATGAGGGCAGGGCCAACCTGCTTAACCGTTTCCAAAACGGTTTCGCGCGTTTCACCGGTCACATAACTGGCCGGTACCGATTCACCGCGCACCGTGCGACCATCGTCGAGTTGAAGCCACACGGCCACGCCGCGTGCCCTATCGCTGGAACCTTTGGAGGTTACAAAAACGCCGTGCAGCGGGGTTTCAAACGGTTCCGCATCTATCGCGCGAATGCGAGGCATGGCGGCGCAGCTATCCTTTCTTTTTCGTGGTGCGGCGTTTGGTGGTACGGGTTTTTCGCGCTCCCTTTTCCGAGTAGGTGCATTTAAGTTCCTGGCAGGGTAGAGGTTGCCCATCTTCGCCCAGCTTCAACACCGTGCGGCATTTAGGGTAGGCGCTGCAGCCGAGGAAAGGCCCAAAAGGCCCTTGGCGACGCACCATCACGGCCTCGCGTCCTTCAGGGCACCGCCATTCGGTGGCGTTAGGCAGGGTGCTTGGATCGACCGATGCGGCGCCGGCAGGCTTTGTGTCTTCCAGCCCACACGTAAATTTCGGGCCCTCCACCGGTTCGCCTTTCTCGTTCAACTTCAGGATCTTCTTGCATTTGGGGTAGGCGCTGCAGCCCAGAAAGGTGCCGTAACGGCTTTGCCGCAGCAGCATCACATTGCCCGTCTTCGGGCAGCGATACTCGGTCTCAATCGGCGGCGGTTTGTGGCTCTCCATCTTTTCTAGGGCCTGAGCCACCGACTGTTCAAACGGGCCATAGAACTCTTTTAATAGGGCGATCCAATCCGCCTTGCCCTCCTCGATCTCATCGAGATGGGTCTCCATTTTGGCGGTGAACTCCACGTCCACGATGTTGGGGAAATGCATTACAAGCTGGTCGTTCACCAAAAAGCCCAACTCTGTGGGCACAAAGCTGCGGTTTACCAGCTCCACATAGTTTCTGTCTCGCAGCACCGAGATGATGGTGGCATAGGTGGAGGGACGCCCGATGCCTTTCTCCTCCAGCGCCTTCACGATGGTGGCCTCGTTATAGCGTGGTGGCGGCTCGGTGAAGTGTTGGCGAGGCTCCATTTTCTCCAAAGCCAGAGGTTGTTGCTCCTTTAAGGGGGGCAAAGGCGGTCTCTCTTCGTCGCTCTTCTCTTCGGTGTCTTTCCCCTCGGTATAGACGCGCGTAAAACCGTCGAACTTCATCACACTGCCGGTTGCGCGGAAGATATAGGCCGGTTTTTCGGCGCCCTCCACCTGGGCGGCGATGTCGGCAGTGGTTACCTCGATTTGAGCGGGGCTCATTTGGCTGGCCACAAACCGCTGCCAAATAAGACGATAGAGTTGCAGCTGTGCGGGCGTAAGATAGGGCGCTACCTGTTCCGGCAGGCGATCTACGCGGGTAGGACGGATGGCCTCATGGGCATCTTGCGCCTCACGACGGGTTTTGTACTGGCGAGGCGACGGCGGTGCGTAGGCCTCTCCGTATTGCTTCAAGATGAAGCGTCGTGCCTCCTCCTGGGCCTCTTGCGCCACGCGCACCGAGTCGGTGCGCATGTAGGTGATCAACCCCACACTGCCCTCAGGCCCCAACTCCACGCCCTCATAAAGCTCCTGTGCGACCGCCATGGTCTGACGGTTGGAGAAATGGAGTTTGCGAGCCGCCTCTTGCTGGAGCGTGCTGGTGATGAAGGGCGGTGGCGGGTTGCGTCGCACATCGCGCTTTTTTAGCTCCACCACCCGATAGCGTGCCCCCTCGATCTCGGCCAGAACGGCATTCACCTCTGCCTCGGTCTTCAGCTCTACACGCTCGCCCCCGCGACTATGGAGTTGGGCGGGAAACGGGAAGTGCGCCTCTGGCGCCTCCGGGGTGAGAATGGCGGTGAGAGTCCAGTACTCTTCGGGCACAAAGGCCTGTCTCTCACGTTCGCGTTCGCAGATAAGTCGCAGGGCTACCGATTGCACGCGCCCGGCAGAAAGCCCGCTTTGAATCTTCTTGGAAAGCAGGGGCGACAGTTTGTAGCCGATCAGTCTATCGAGGATACGACGGGCCTGCTGCGCGTTCACAAGGTCCATGTTGATGTCGCGTGGGTTTTGAAGCGCCTGCTGTACCGCCTGCTGGGTGATCTCGTTAAACTGAATGCGGCGTGGGTTCTTAAGTTTCAGCGCTTCGGCCAGATGCCAAGCGATGGCTTCCCCTTCCCTGTCCGGATCAGAGGCAAGATAGACCGTGTCGGCTTTCTTCGCCACCTCTTGCAGGTGTTTAAGCACCTGCTTACGCTCGGCGATGGGGCGATATTCTGGGGCAAAATTCTGCTCTATGTTCACCCCCAAGCGCGAACGCGGCAGGTCGCGAACGTGCCCCATACTGGCTTCGATCTGATAGCTATCGCCAAGAAAGTTCTTTAGGGTTTTGGTTTTCGCAGGCGATTCAACAATAATGAGTGGTTTTGCCATAGACTACTTCGACGGTGCTGATAGAAAAGGAATATTTTCAAGAAGGCGATGATCGCTGTGGGGCGCTAGGGCCTTCAGCAGAGGCGCCAGTTTTTCGGGAGGCACATAGCCTTCTAGACGGTAGAGCGGGTGACCGGCGGCATCGGCCACAATGAGTGTGGGATAGGCCATAACGCGATAGCGCGCGATCGGTGCCGTGTTTTCGTCGCTATCGAGGCGCACGCACACGAAATGCTGTGAGAGGCGCACCACGCTGGGATCGGAGAAGGTGTCGGCATCCATTTTAGCGCACCAACCGCAGTCGGGCGAGGAGAAGTCCAGCAGCAGGTAGCGCCCGCTTCTGGCGGCTTCTCGTTGGGCGGCGGCGAGGTTATTACGCCAGTGCACATCGCCTCCGATATGTTCCCCATGCATATAGCCAAGCACTCCTACGAGAAAAAGCGTTATCCAGAAGAGATGACGATTTCGCATAGGTACCCCTTTAGGCGGCCCGGAAGATAGGCTGCAGTTTCTTGGCCTCCTCTTCGAGCCATCGGTACTCTTCTGGGGTAAGCGGACGGAACCGCTCGGCAAAGGCGACCCCCATACGGAACAGGCGCGGGTCTCCGGGGGCCACGGCGGCCGTTACCGGTTGAGACAAGGTAAAACGAAACGCCAACTCGGCCAGTTCGGGGTCGGAGATCGGCTCGTACCAGCAGTGAGGGTAGGTGCGCGTTGCCCCCTCGGCCCAGTGGGTGCGCGCCATGGCCTTTAATGCCAATCGGCCTACTCCCTTCTCTTCGGCTCGCGCGATGATCTGAGGGCCGAAGTGCCCCTGTAGGTAAGTTACGAAATTGACGGGAAAAAGTGCCGAATCGAAATTAAAACGATCCATGGCCAACAAGGCGGCCTCCACAGAGTGGGCGCTGAAGCCTATGTAACGTATCAGCCCGGCTCGTTGCGCCTCCACAATGGCTTCCATAGCCCCATCGGGCGCAAAGCAGGCTTCCACCTCTTCCAGGGTTGTGATCGCATGAAGTTGATAGAGGTCAAAATAGTCGGTTTGGAGATGGCTTAGGGAGCGGCGAAGCTCCTCTTCGGCACCGGCACGGTCGCGCCGGGCGGTTTTGCATGCCAAAAACACCTGTTGGCGATAAGGGCGAAGCGCCGGTCCCAGCTTTTTTTCTGCCTCTTGGTCGGCTCCATAGCTCGGTGCCACGTCGAAGTAGTTCACACCTCGATCCACCGCTTCGGCCACCAATGCATCGGCCTCTTGCTGCTCCAGCCCTAACAGGGCAACCCCTCCCAGCCCTATAATGGAGAGTGTTTGGCCTGTGCGTCCCAGCGTTCTTCTTTCCATAGGCAGGCTCCTCTCATCATATTCTTGCCTTACCATAATACCTTCAATTGTTCTATGTGCGTTCCAAAAATTTTGTACACTTGGAAGAAAGCGCTGTGGCGGATCGGCCTCTCAGATGGGCGGCTGGTGGAAAAGCTTCCTGTTGGCAGAAGCTGTCCCTTCAGCACGACCTTACTTGATTGCCTTCATTTTCCGAGGCCGTCTATGGCGTCATGCGGTTACAGTTATCAGCACCAAATTGGGTATAGCTTCAAAATCTCGGAAATTATGGCTAACCAGAGGTATTTGATGTCGCACAGCGCAGGCAGCGATCCAGGCATCCGCAACAGAGATAGGTCTACCCGCTTTTTTTCGCTGAGCCACGATCTCACCATAGCACTTGGCGATCTCGAAGTCGTAGGGAATCACCACAAAGTTGCGCAAAACAGATTCTAGCTTTTTCCGCTTCTCTGCTCCCCATCCTTGATAGGTTGCGCCTGCCCAAAGCTCCCCGACGGTGATAAAGGAGATCGCCAGCGTTTTGCCTTGCAGGTACGGCTTATAGCGTTCCGCTTCTGGCGTGCCCTTCATGATGTAGGAGATGATGTTGGTGTCGAGTAGTAGGTAGTTGGAGGTTGTCACCTACTGCCCCCTTTGGTTCCGGCATGCCTTAGCTCCTGAACAAACTCATCAAAGTCGTCTTGGACGATATGCTTCCCCTCAGTGGTTTCTCCTGGCCAAGTACCATAGAGCCTTGTGATATCCGGCGTAGATGTCACGCCTTGTATTCGGGCCAGTTCTTCGATGGAGCGTGAGTTCCAGAAGTCGTAAGTTGGCTCTTCACCAACAGGTATCTCCGCTGCTGCTTCGGTAAAGTCTTCTAAAGGTTCGATATCTCGAACACGGATGCGGTTGATCTTACCGGTTGCAGGGTCTTGAAAAGCATCTCCCGTAATACGTACTCTGCGTAGGAGGCATGAGAGTACCTCCTCTTTCTGGTCTTGATCAAAAAGACACACGATAGGTTCTCCCAATGCCGGATGCACACGCAGACGCATGCCCGTTTCTTTAAAATCGGCCATGAGCAGTCGCCCCTCTACAGTAAGAAGCGTCTCTTGCGAACCCTTGATACGTTGTTGAATGGCCTCAAATCCACTTTGTGTATAAGAAACTTGCAAGAGGTTTTGCGGAAGATTCAGAGCAAACATAATGGAACGAACTCCCTTTGTAAAGAGCGTCCCCAAATCACGCCATGCAAGCAAAACCCCTCTATCGAAGCCGGTTGGAAGTGGATCTCCTGCTTCCTGTATGTGACTTATGCCTGCTAAGGCCGTCTCAACGACACGAAGTCCCTCATCCATTTCTGAAAATGGAGGCTGATGTAAATGCCGTGCAAAACGAAGAACCGTTTGGGGACTGCCATGCGTGATCTCTACTAGCTCCAGCTCCAATAGTTCCTTGATGCGTCTGGGGTTAGGGCTGGTCTGCATCCTTTCTCGATGCGTCAATAGGTTCTGACCAGTGCGAAGGAGGGCTTTCTGCAGATTGCCGAGCAGCTCCAGTAGATGAGAAACCGGAATTCTTCCCTCTGCAACCTCTTCGCCTTCAAGAACAATGGTGAGAAGTACCTCTTGTGTCTTCATGGTGTCCTCCTAAAACTCGGTGCACTACAAACGTCTAGAACTGCTCTCCTAATTTACGAAAAGATCGCTGCAAGTTTCCCCCAGCATACCTTGAATGGTCTGTTGTTGCGAAGTCGAGAGGGTTAGATGACCCACTGGCTCTCGGTGTATTAGGGACGTGCGCGTCCACGGCGATGCCGCGGTCGAAGGCGTGAAAGGGGGCAATGCGTCCGCTAAGAATGGAAATAAAACAGCATATCGCAAAACCTACAGAGGAAGATGCCACAACTTCCAAACTTGACTAAAGGTGAGCGACTTCACATGATAGTCACCCAAGAGGGTATTAAAGCGGCGTTGAAATAGCTCCGAATTGCCCTCGAAGAAGTGGCCGGCACCGATAGAAAGGTCAGACGGGCCGCTACCATGCCATAGCCCCGAACCATCCATGTAGACGTTTAGTTCTGCGGGGTTTTGAAAGGTGGCGTCGCCAGCATGGCGAAAGGCGATCTCGGTTCGATAGAGGTAGCTGGTGCCGAACTTCTCAAACATCGTGGGGCGGCCGTTGAGCACAAAACCGGTGAAATCCTCAATATCCATGCCGCTGTCGGAGGGGCAATGAAAGATTTCGTGAGACTTCACATAAGGCAAGAGCACCTCGTGCAGCCAAGGCATGAAGGGAATTTGGCTTTGCCAGGCCGGGTAGGCCGCCCATATTTGTGGGGTATAGCGGTCGGCAGGGTCTACAGCATAGGGATAGAGGCCATCATAGTCCTCCGCATAGATCGAAAAGGCCATGCCGGCCTGGTGCAGGTTGGAAAGACAGGCTACCGAGAGGGCCTGGTTTCTGGCCCGAAGCAGTACCGGCAACAACAGCCCGGCCAACAACGAGATAATTGCGATAACTACGAGCAGCTCCACCAAGGTAAAGCCGCCCCGATAGCGGCGAGCCATAAAGGTCCGCCTAGGGGGGATAGCGGACATCGTCTTTGCCCTCTTTTTCCCGTTTCGACTAGTTCCGTCAAGCCGACTCGCCTTACTTAGGCGGACATCGGGCAGGCCGGAAAGATCGCTGCGTCGCTTTGAGAAGCGACGCTCTCGCTTACTTAACTCACCGTGACGGTGGCCGTCGCCTTGATATCGGGGCGCACTTGGCTAGAGACCGTCACATAGTAGGTGCCCGGAGTGCTGGGGGCAGTGTAGTTGCCGTTTTGATCTATGGTGCCGTCACCGCTCACCGGATTGCCGTTCTTGTCGGTGACCGACCATGTGACCTTATTATTCGTCGAGCCGATCACTTGAATGTTATACCCAAACCCATAGGTTTGATTGGTCTTCATTTGAACGGACGTTGGTGAGATGGAAAGAGTGACCCCGACCACTTCCACGAGGATGTAGTCGGTTTGGGAAGGATCGGATTGCAGCGAAACGGTTACGTAGTAATCGCCGGGGGTTGAAGGCGCGGTGTAGTTGCCGTTGGCGTCTACGGTGCCTAGATTCGGTGCGTTTACACTCCACAGCAGCGTTGGGTTAGAGGCATTACTCACAGTAACATCGGAGGCAAGCGATACCGTGCTGCTCGGCGCCACCACCACTTGGCGTTGTGTCACGGTAAGCAGAGGGCCGCTGCCGCCAACGGTAACAGTGGCCGTGGCCGAAACGGCCGGGTTGGCCACACTGGTCACCACAACATGATAGGTGCCGGGGGTCGTAGGGGCCGTATAAAGCCCGGTATTGTCAATGGTGCCACCACCCGACTCTTTTACGCTCCAAACAACGCCGGTTTGTGCCGTTCCTGAACCGGATAAAACATATTGAAACCCTCGAATACCTCCCGGAGCCACAGTGGTATTCGAGGGAATGATAGCAAGAGACAATGAGTTGCCTACGCTTCCATGTCCCCCACCACAGCCACACAGCCCGACCAACATGAGTAGAGCCATTGCGGCACCTACAATGCGCATAAAACGAACTCTCCTTCGATTTTGTTGTTTTTTATAAGCCACCTCAGCCTATAGCGCTCTCGTGATTTGGCTACTCCTGCTTGGCCGACAGACCGGAGACAAGCATGCCAAACCCGATGAGTACATTGGAGGCGCACCAAGGTAGGAGGGCCAAGCGCCCGTAATCTAGGCCAACCGGAATGGTATCGCGTAGAAACTCCCAGCCGAGGTGGAGGGTGAAACCAAGCGCCATGTAGCCCAAGAACCTTCGCTCTTTGGGGCCATCGGCACCAAGCACCAAAAGGGCTGCAGGAATAAGCACGCTATGGGTAAGCAGGTTCCAATGGGAACCCAGCCCGAACGTGTTGCTAAGCCAATCGGGGGCAAGGAGGCCAAAGGCAAAGGCGGCAATGGGCCAGAAGGGATAGTTTCTAGGTCCGCCCGTTTTACGGTTGAACCACATCACCAAGCCTCCAAGCCCGAACAACGCCATCGCAAACCAGAACCGTGCTACCCCATCCTCATAGGTGTTGATGGCGAGTTTAACGGCGCGGCCGGCATCGAGGATTCCGGCGCCGTATTTCTTGGCTGGCTCTTTCGGCTGAGCCGATTTTTGCAGAATGCACTTCACATCGTCGGGATTGCGAATGCCTGCGGCCTCGATGAGCGCGGCCACAGCGGCCACATGGGGCGACGCCATCGAGGTGCCCTGAAAGCCGTAATAGTCATCCACCGGGTTACCGGAGGCATCGCGCACGATGGTGTTTTGTAGAATGGTTCCGGCCGGCCCGCCCACCCTTGAATCGCCACCCGGAGCCGCAATGGCGATCTGGCGGCCGTAGGAGGAGTAGAAAGCCAAGTTTCCCTTCGGCCCGACGGCAGAAACGGCAATGCATGGCTTAAAAGCGGCCGGATAGCCCACGCCCTCCGTGCCGGTATTGCCGGCAGCGCATACAATGACCACCCCTTTACTATGGGCGTAATCGCACGCTTCAGCCATCAACTTATCGGGGAAGGGGCCACCCAAACTCATGTTAATGACGTTGGCACCGTGGTCGGCGGCATAGCGAATGCCCTCCGCGATCCAGGCGGAGGAGCCCATGCCGGAGCCGGTAAGCACCTTCACCGGCATGATGGTCGCGTCGAAAGCTAGCCCGGCTACCCCTTCATTGTTGTTGGTGCTTTCCGCGATGGTGCCGGCCACGTGGGTGCCATGCCCGTTGTCATCGTAAGCGATGGCAGAGCGGTTGGCAAAATCGTATCCCGGCACAAATCGGGTCTGCTTAAAGTCACGGGCGATGGGGCCTTTATCGCATTGGGTATAGGCCACCCCCGTATCTATCACGGCGACCTTGATGCCTTTGCCGCGTGAAAGCGCCCAGGCCTCCTCCGCGTGAATCATGCGGAAATTCCACTGTTCATCGTAACGTGGGTCGTTCGGACGCCAGCCCGAAGTGCCCTCCTTGGGGCGAGAAGTCGGGCCGGAAGGCTCTTCGGCCACCAGTTCCTGCGGCAAAACGGCGCTCGTAGGCTCCGTGTAGTAGTGCACCACATCGGCCGTTTCTACTCGGCCATCTGCGCGCAGTTTGGCCAGCGCTTGAGCCTCCGAAACGCCGGGAGGCAAAGTGGCTACGGCGATCTCTGTTTCCGCATGCAGCGGGCTATCCCACTGTAAAGGCGCACCTATTTCTCGGCTTAGCGCCTCAAGGGTCGAATCGTCGGCACCGGGGCGCAGTTGCACCTCTATCTGGTTAGG
>NZ_DATGKU010000246.1:0-5854 GCF_035294505.1 Chthonomonas sp.
CTTCACGGGCTAAATCGTAGAGACGACGGCCTTGGTGGCGCTTGGCCGAAACCATGGGAGGAACCTGTTGAATGAGGCCACAAAAACGCTTTAGAATCGGCTTCAGCGCCTCCGCCGTGAGATAACCGGCATCGCACTCACCTACCACCTTGCCGGTGATGTCAAGCGTATCCGTTTCGACGCCGAACACAATTTCGGTGAGATAGGCCTTGCGAGAGGCGCTGAGGTATTCCGCCAAGCGGGTAGCCTGCCCGACGCAAAGCACGAGAACGCCGGTTGCCAAGGGGTCTAACGTGCCGGTGTGCCCCACACGGCGCACGCCCAAACGCTTGCGCACCCACTGCACCACGTCGTGCGAGGTTCTCTGAGCCGGCTTATCTATAACAAGCAACCCGTTTAGCAGAGAGGATTTTATCCCATCGCCTGTCTTCATGCACTTTGTCCGAGCTGACGCTGGCGATAGTGCTCATCCGGCCGCGTATGGATACGGCGCACGGCCTCTTCGGTAAGGAAGTTAGGCCCACCGGCCGCGCAGGTGCCAAGCAGAATACGCGCTGCCTTTACCGCCATAAGGGTAATGTTTTCTACCTCGCGTGCCGAACGGCCTAGAGCGATAAAACCGTGGTTCTGCATCCACACGGTCTTAGGCCATTCGCCCCACTGCTCGAAGAACTCCTCAACACGCTGCTTTATGCGCTGAGCCAGTGGAATGCCGGGGTCTACATACTCCACAAAGCAGGGGGCTACGCCACAGACCACAATCTCATCGGGGAAGAGCCTTCCCGCCAACAGCTCGCGCGCCCGGCACGAACAGAGAATAGAGTTGATGGCCGTTGGATGGGTGTGCCCTACAAACTGAACGCCGGGCAGCGTGAGAAAATAGGCATGAAAGAAGGTCTCTACGGAAGGGAGAACTTCCTGATCTTTCTCGGCCTTGCTGTCTAAGAGCACCTGCTTGAGAGCCGCATCCGACAGGGGAGGCCCCTCGAAACAGGCGAGGATGGGGGCAAAACGTACCGCACAAAACCCCTCCGGGCCGATGGTGCCCAGCTGTTGCCCGCTCGCCTTCACCAGAAACACCTCTTCGTTTACCTTTGCGGAGGTATTCCCCTCACCAAGAATGGCCAAATCGCGCTCCGGTGCCCCCAAAGCGCGAGAAAGCTGAACTAACTGTTCTAAAATCGGCAAGGATGGATTCATTTGTGTGAACTCCCTTAGTTCGAGTTTTCACGCCTTTCGATAGGCCTCCACGGTAAGACGCAACCCTTCCTCCAAGTTTGTGGCCGGACGATAGCCGATAAGCTGTTCGGCTCGCGAAATGTCGGCGCCCGAATGGCGAATATCTCCGGCGCGCGGAGCTGCGTAGTTTGGAGTAACTTGGGTGCCCATCACACTCTGCAGCATCTGCAAAAGCGTGTTCAGCGTATACTGGCGCCCTCCGGCGATATTGAACACTGCACCGCACGCCTTCTCCGATGGCGCGGTAGCTGCCAGCAGATTCGCCCGCACTACATCGCCCACATAACAAAAATCGCGCGTCTGCTCTCCATCCCCAAAAATGGTGGGCGACTTCCCCTCCAAAAGAGCGGAGATAAATTTGGGAATAACGGCAGCATACGGGCTATCCGGGTTCTGATTCGGCCCGTAGACGTTAAAATAGCGCAGCGCAACGGTCTGAAGACCGAAGATGTTCGTAAAGTTTTGCGCGTAGTGCTCTCCTGCCAATTTCTGAACCCCGTAGGGGGAAAGCGGTCGGGGAAGAACCTCTTCATGGGTAGGAATGACGGATGTATCGCCGTAAACGGCCGCCGAAGAGGAGAACACAAAGCGCTGTACCCCATGGTCACGCGCGGCCATGAGCATGTTAAGCGTTCCTCCGATATTCACGGCATCCGCCTGGATGGGGTCTTGAATAGAGATGGGCACAGAGACCAGTGCGGCCAGATGGAACACAACCTGAACGCCGCGGCAAGCGTTGCGACAGGCAAGCGCATTGCGTATATCCCCCTCCACCACCTCGATGTGCTTCTCAAAACCACGAAGATTTTCGGGCGTGCCGGCAGAGAAGTTATCTAGCACACGCACCTTCGCTCCCTGCAGAGCCAACGTCTTGGCCAGATGTGCCCCAATAAACCCGGCCCCGCCGGTTACCAGAGCGCTCTCAATTTTGGGAATAGCCTCCACTGACTTCTCCTTAAACGCCTTTCAAAGGCACCGATAAACTGTATCTCTATGCTACCACACTCTGCCGCCTGTTCGCCCAGCGATGCCCTCTCAAAACAATCGCAAGGAGGCTAAGATCGCATGCCAAGAACCAAGTCGGGATAGACAGCAAAGAAGGAGGATCAGGGCGGTTCTGCTAGCCTCTGTCGTGCGCACACGAGCTGCGCACGTAGGGCCTCAGGGGCCGTGCCGCCCTCAGAGGTACGACTCGCCATGCTTGCGTAGGGGGTTAAAAGGGCTAGAACCTCGCTATCGAACAAGGGGGAAAAGGTTTTTAAGGTGGCGACATCGAGGGCCTCAAGCCCGATCCCTTTCTCAAGACAGTGGCGCACGATGCGCCCAACCACCGCATGAGCCTCGCGGAAAGGCACCCCTCTACGGGCTAGGTAGTCCGCCAGATCGGTGGCCGTGGAGAAATCGCCCTCTAGGACGGCCTTCATGCGCTCCGTCCGAAACCGAGCGGTTTGAAGGGTTCGGCGCAAGGCCGGTAAGACGAGCTGAAGCGTATCTATCGTGTCAAAGAGAGGCTCTTTGTCTTCCTGCAAGTCTTTGTTGTAGGCCAGAGGCAACCCCTTCAACACGGTGAGCAGGGCCATAAGGTTCCCGTAGAGGCGCCCTGTTTTCCCTCGTACCAGCTCAGCAACATCCGGGTTCTTTTTCTGAGGCATGATGCTACTGCCGGTGGTAACGCTATCGTCAAGCTCCACAAACCCAAACTCAGGGCTGTTCCAAAGGATGATCTCCTCGGCCAAGCGCGATAGATGCATGCCGAGAATGGCGGCAGTCGAGAGAAACTCCACAGCGAAATCCCTATCGGAAACCGCATCGAGGCTATTGGGCAGCACCGAATCGAAGCCCAATAACTCGGCAACCCTACGGCGATCGATGGGAAAACTGGTGCCGGCCAAGGCACCGGCACCCAACGGAAGCCGATTGAGGCGTTTCCGACAATCGTGCAGGCGCTCTCGGTCTCTATCTAACATCCAGAAGTAGGCCAAGAGATGGTGCGCCAGCGAGATAGGCTGGGCATGCTGCAGATGCGTGAAACCGGGAAGAACCGTCTGAATCTCGCGTTCGGCCAGGGCAACAAGCGTCTGTTGAAAACCCTTGATCTCTTCGGTCAGCGCATCACAAACGTCGCGCAGGTAAAGCCGCAGATCGGTAGCTACCTGGTCGTTTCGGCTCCGTGCGGTGTGCAGTTTGCCCGCCACATCGCCTATCCGCTCATAGAGAAGGCTCTCGATAGCGGTGTGCACATCCTCGGCATCCTCGGGGAGGGCGACACGTCCCTCTGCAAGCTCCTGCTCAAGTGCCTTAAGCCCCTCCACGATCTTCAGAGCCTCCTCTTGAGGCAGAATACCGGTAGCCCCAAGCATGGTGGCGTGGGCGATGCTTCCACGAATATCCTGTCGCCAAAGGCGACGATCAAAGGGAAGCGAGTTATTTAGTTGCGCTATCAGCGCATCGGTCTCGCCCTCAAAACGCCCACCCCATAGTTTCCGCATCGTCTCTTACTTTCCGTTCCGTTGCAAAGCCGTCCTCCCTACGCCTGAGGCTCTTCTGTTAGAGGCTGCGACACACTCCCCCAAAGAAGCGCCGGAGGAACCGGCTGGCCAGCAAGTTTACCGCTTTGGCGCAGATGGAAGTACATGCGCGATTGCAGACCGTGTGTCTTGACAACGCCCAGCGACTCAGATTGATCGAAGGTCTTGCTGTCGAAGGAGGCAAGGTCGGCGCTATAGAGCGCGTTGGGGCTATTGCGCCCGATTACCGTAGCCGAACCTTGGAAGAGGCGCATGTGCACAACGCCGTTCACCCGCTCCTGCACCCGCGCGATGAACGCTTCGAGGTCTTCCTTCAACGGGTCAAACCAAAGCCCTTTATAGGCTAACTCACCCCACTCACGGTCTACCATCGCCTTAAACTTCAACTCGCCTTGGGTGCAGACCAGGGCCTCTAGTGCCTTGTGGGCGGTAAGCAGGGTCACCGCGGCCGGGCACTCGTAGTTTTCGCGCACCTTAAGCCCCAACATGCGGTCTTCCATAATATCAATGCGCCCTACACCATGCTGTCCCGCCACGCGATTAAGGGTAGTTACCAGACTTACGGGGTCGAGCCGCTGCCCATCGAGGGCCACGGGCACGCCCTGCTCGAACTCGATGGTAATGGTTTGCGGGGTTGGCAAGCAGCTGCCCGGCCCGCGCGTCCATTTAAAAATCTCTTCAGGTGGGGCGTAGTCCGGCTCCTCCAAACGCCCGCCCTCAATGCTACGTCCCCATAGGTTCTCATCTACCGACCAGATGCGCTCTTTGGTCTGTGGAATATCGAGACCGTGGGCGTTGGCGTAGTCTATCTCCTCACTGCGCGTCCAAGGCTCGCGGCGTCCGTCGGGCAGGCGACGCCCCTCGCGCATGGGCGCGATGATCTCGGCCTCCGGCATGAGCGTACGCAAAATGTACTCAATGCGGAACTGGTCGTTGCCTTTGCCGGTACATCCGTGTCCGAAGGCGGTCGCCCCCAACTCGCGAGCCTTCTCCACCGCCTTGAGGGCAATGAGAGGCCGCGCGATGCTTGTGGAGAGAGGATAGCCCTCGTAGTCCCCGTTGGCACGAACAGCAGGCCAACAAAAGTACTCCACGAAAAGCTGTTTGGCATCTACGGTATAGTGCTCCGCACCGAGGCGCCGAGCGCGCTCCTCGGCCTGACGGATATCCTCTTCCGGCTGCCCCACGTCCACCGTTACCGTAATGACGTGGTCAAAGCCGTACTCTTCACGAACTAACGGGATGCATACGGAGGTGTCTAGCCCTCCAGAGTAGACAAGAACGATCTTTTTCATAATTCTCAAAGTCCTATAATCAGCAGCAAGAGCGCTTTTTGTGTGTGCAAGCGATTTTCGGCCTGCTCAAGAATGGAGGCTTTATGGCGCTCCATCACCTCATCGGTGATCTCCTCGCCTCGGTGCGCAGGCAGACAGTGCATGGCGATGGCGTTGGGTTTGGCGTGGGCGAGAAGGGTCGCATTGAGTTGATAGGGCGCAAACAGTTTGGCACGTTGCTCGCGTTCGGCCTCCTGCCCCATACTCGCCCACACATCGGTGTAGATGGCATCGGCATCACGCACGGCCGCTTCCGGCTGCGAGAGTATCTCGATATGGGCGCCGCTGATGGCAGCTAGTCGTCGTGCCTCCTGAACATAGGCCTCGTCGGGAAAGTAACCGTTGGGGCAGGCCGCGGATAAGTTTACCCCCATTTTGGCACAGGCAAGCAGCAGCGCATGCAGCACATTGTTGCCATCGCCCACATAAGCAAGCTTAAGACCGTTGCCTAAAGGGCCGCAGAACTCTTGGAGGGTCAAGAGGTCGGCAAAGGCTTGTATGGGATGTTCGCGATCGCTGAGCGCATTAATTACCGGAATGGTTGCATGTTCGGCAAGCTGCTCTACGGTGGAGTGCCGATAGACCCGAGCCGAGATGATGTCTACCCAACGCGAGAGCGAGGCGGCCACATCGGGCACGGCCTCGCGCGTCCCAAGCCCCACATCGTTCGGGCCGAGATAGATGGCATGGCCGCGCAGGTGCGCCATCGAAACCTCGAAGCTCACGCGCGTGCGCAACGAGGGCTTCTCAAAA
>NZ_DATGKU010000247.1:0-30444 GCF_035294505.1 Chthonomonas sp.
GTTTTCAAATATCTGCACGTGGCCATGCAGCACCGTTCCGGCACCGATGAAGCAGTTCTTACCGATGATGCAGTAAGGCCCGATCTCCACATCGGGTTCTATTTCGGCCCGGGGGTCAATGATGGCTGTAGGATGCCACCGCTTAGACACTGTTGTTATCTCCTGCCTCCACTGTGACCGGGGTGGATTTATTTTCCACGAGCTTAAAGAGCATTTCACAGCTAGCCACTTCCTGCCCGTCCACGCGGGCAATCATCTGCACTTTGCCCGCATCCCCATGTACTCTTAATAACGTCGCTTCGATGATTAACGTATCACCAGGAACGACGGGGCGTCGAAGTCGGCAGCGGTCAATACCGCCGAGGTAGGGCAGCTTATGGCGATGTTCGGGGGCAAGCAGCATAATGAGACAGGCCACTTGCGCCATCGATTCGAGGATGAGAACCCCGGGCATCACCGCCTTTTCGGGGAAGTGCCCATTAAAGAAGGACTCGTTGATAGTGACGTTCTTTAACCCTACGACTCGTTCACCGGGTTGCCACTCGATGATTTTGTCCACCAAAAGCATAGGGTATCTGTGCGGGAGCAACTGACGTATCGCTTCTATGTCCAGCACATGATTCATGCAGTTATATCTCCTTCGTAAGGCGCTTGAATGGTTCGATAGATCGCTTGCGCCAATTTTGTGTTGATAGTATGCCCTGGGCGGTGCACCGCTATGTGTGCGTTGAACCGGGCGCCGACAAGGGCGAGATCCCCAATAAGATCGAGCAGTTTATGAGCGACCCACTCATACTCTACCCGCAAGGGGGAGGAGAAGCAATGGGGTGGGTCAATCAGGAGGGCATTTTCAAGGGTACCCCCCCGAGCAAGCCCCGCTGCCAACAGCGCCTCGACCTCTTTGCGGAAGGCGAAAGTACGAGCCGGGGCCACGCGCTCTTTGTAGAGGGCGACATGCCCGCAACCCAACGGCAGTTCGGCGCTGGCCGTACCCTCCGGCCAATCCTCCGAAACAAACTCCACGTATAGGCGAAGATTTGGGGCCGGGGAGCACTCGGCCACGCTTTTCCCCATAGTTACCCTCAGCGACGTGTAGAGATTAAAGATTGGCGCCGGCTCTGACTGGGGAACAATGCCGGCCTCCATAACGGCCTCTACCCAAGGCTGTGCGCTACCATCGAGGATGGGGAGTTCAGGGCCTTCGACCTCGATCATGACGTTGTCTACTTCTAATGCGAACAGGGCCGAGAGCAGATGCTCCACCGTGCTGATACGAACTTGGGCGTTACCAAGCGTGGTACAGCGTTGGGTATCTACCACGTACTCGGCCGTTGCGGGAACGCTTTGCCCTTTTATCCAAAAGACGCGCCCGAAGTTGGTGGGAGCAGGCCGCAAACGCACCGTGGCGGTGGCGCCTGTGTGAATGCCTGTTCCGCGCACAGAGAGGGCATCGGCCAAGGTATGTTGGGAAAGAGTATCAGCTGTCATTCAATTTCGCTTCTAGCTCGGCGATTTTTTGTTCTAGACTGCGCAGGCGCTTTAAGGTGTTGGGCAGCTCGGCGATGGCGGCGTACTCGCGCATTTTGGTCCAATGAGAACGCGCCGGATAGCCCGACACGGTCTCCCCTTCGGCCACATCTCCGATGACGCCGGCCTGCGCACCCACTCGAGCTTTCGAGCCAATGGTAAGGTGGTCGGCAATGCCGGCCTGCCCTGCCAGAATAACGCCGTCGCCTATCTTTACACTGCCGGCAATGCCCACTTGGGCTACGATAAGGCAGGAACGCCCTATCTGAACATTATGCCCTACATGCACAAGATTGTCAATTTTTGTGCCGTCCCCAATGCGTGTAGCCGTTGTTCGCGCCCGATCGATGCAGGTGTTCGCTCCGATCTCCACGTCGTTGCCCACCTCCACGATGCCCAGGTGGGGCATTTTACTGAGGCCTGTTGGTGTAGGCACATAGCCAAAGCCGTCGGAGCCGAGCACGCAACCGGCATGCAGAATGCAGCGGTGCCCTATTTTAACATTGGGATAGAGCACCACATTGGGGTAGATAAGACAGTCGTCACCGATGAAGCAGTCGGCCCCTATTTTAACTCCGGCCCCAATGCGCACTCTCTCTCCGATGTGCGTTCGTGGCCCAATTGTGGTATAGGGTCCGATGGACACCTCTTTCCCAAGAACCACTCCTTCGCCGAGAATGGCCGTGGGATGGATGCCGGTTTCAAACGGCGGGGGGGTAGCAAAGGATTCGAGAATTTTGAGAAATCCCAACCGTGGATTTTCGACCAGAATAAGGGGCTTGGAATCGGCAATCTGTGCCGCCAGTGCAGGGGTTGTGAGAACGGCCGTGGCCGGAGAGCGAAGGGCCTTGCGAAGAAAGGTGGCATTTTCGGCGAAGACCAGGTCCCCAGGTTCGGCATCTTCAATGTCGGCAACGCCGGTAATGAAAACATCCTCCGGCGCGTTTTGCAGAGAGCCGTTCAGCAGCTCGGCAATTTGTCGCAGTGAAAGCGATAGAACACAGCTCATGGTAGGCTACGCCCTCTTTCCTGTTGGAGTTGCGTTTTTACAAAGTCGGTAGCATCGAAGGCGCCGGGTGTGCCTTGTGGCACAAGGTGCCAACCCCGCTGTTGCAAAATGGCGCGCACCTCTTGGCGGAGCGCTTGGAGACGAATTTGAGCAAACTCAGCCCCCATCTGAGAGGCCTGCATGGCGGCATTGGCCGTTGCCTTTTGGACGGCTTGCTGTGCCGTTGGAAGGGCTGTGCGAGATGGTGAGGGCAGCATCACCGGCAGCGAGACGCTTGGTGGGGGGATGGACGGAATGGGGGGAAGTGCGAGGTTGACCTCTTGAAGGAGGGCCTGTTGATTTTCTGCCGCCTGAGCAGCCTGACGCGCTATTTCTGCATCTTGCTGTTTACGATAGGCTTGCAGACGGTTTTGCAGATCGGCCTCGATCTGTTGACGTGTTTGGGAAATAGCTTGGGCGATCTGTTGATCGGCTTGTGCGAAAAGCTGTTTACGAGCCGATTCGACTTGGGCGAGCTGTTGGGCAATAAGGCGTTGTTGTGAGAGGGCATCGAGGTGGGCTTGACTATTTGCAAAGACGCCGGAGGTAGCCCGCACCTGGGTTTGCGCGGCTATTTCGCGAAACTGAAGAAGCGTCTCCTGTCGGTTCAGTTGGGCGAGTTGGCTTTGCAGCGAGTTCATGACCTGGGCGCGAATGCTATCGGAGGCCTTCTGGAGCTGCTGTTGGGCTGCGGTTTGTTGTTCCTTCTTATAGCGGTCGAAGTCGAGCTGTGCGGCATCTTGAAGGGACTCGGTAAAGCGCTGCAGATAGCGCGCAGCATCGGCGTTAAGCTGCTGGCGCCGCGCGGCCGCCAGCGTGGCGCCTATAGGAGGGGGGAAGACGAAGGGGGGGGGAGGGGCAGAAAAGGCCATCGGTGCAACGGCAGGCGTTGCTGTAGCCGAGGAGGTTGCGGGTAATGCGGTTGCAAAAAGCGGGAGGCTATAAGGGAGAAGGGCTTGCATCCTCACGAAACAGAGTTTCGCAGAGGGGGGTTTTGGAGCGCAGCCTTCTCCCAAAAAGCAAAGAAACAAGCAAGCTGTAGCGAGAGCCAGCTTCTTTTTAGTACAAACCACCTACAGCAACACCTCCACGTCGCCCATTGTGTGAGAAGAGGCGTTACTTATTCAGAATTTTCAGCACGTCGTCGGTGCAGTCGGCCTGTGCGTAGGGCGCCACGGAGTTATCGAGCACGAGCGCATAGCCCTTATCTTTGGCGACGGTCGCGATGGCATCGCGAATGTTCTTGGTAAGTTGAGCCATAGCGGCATCGAGCTTATTCTGCATATCCTGCTGGAACTGCTGCTTCAGCAGGTTAATTCGCGCTTCGGTTGCCTTTTCAAGGTTAAGATAGTTATCGAGCGTCTGTTTATCTTGGGGGCTTAAATTTTGGGATTGCGATAGGCGCTGGTAGTCGTCGTTGGCCTTTTTGCTCTGATCCAGAAGCTGTTGTTCCTGCTGCTTTTCGGCGGGGGTAAGCCCTGCCGGCGTATTGGCTTTTTGCAGGAGCGTAGCTAGGGTTTTTTGGTCTTGTTCGGAGAGAAAGGGGTTGTCCGTCATCACCTGCAGCAGCTGTTGTTGCTGGTTTGTTTCTGCCTGCATCTGGTCACGGTACTGCTGTACCAACTTATACTCCGTTTGGATGCGGTTCATATCCACAGAGGCGAAGCGTATGTCGACGGGGGCGCTTTTGGCATCGGCGAAGGCATGGGAAAGGGAGGCCACGATACCCCAGACAATCGCGGCCAGCACAATCCAGTACAACATGGGTCGGCTATCATTTGATCGCATAGTGTTTTCTCCTCATCAGAAAGGATGGATTTTTCTGTTAAAACACGTTCATACGTGCAACAGATGTTCTTTCTTGCTTCAAATTCCAGGTAAGTAGGAATATCTTACATTATAACTGAAATCGGAAGGTTCTTCGTACTCGTTGGTTTTTAGTGCATCAATTACTATTACGGAATCGCCGGCGCTATGCTCCCCTGTTTGGTTTAGAAGGTAGAACCGAAGCTGAAGTGGATGCGGCCGCCCTCACTTCCTATGCCGTAGTCGAGACGGATAAGCCCCAACGGGGTGACAATACGCAGCCCCGGTCCTACTCCGATGTAGGGATGGAAACCCCGCTGTGAAAAACCGTTGATATTTACGTTACTGTAGGGGCCGCCCCAGGCATCGCCGATATCCACAAAGAGAACGCCGGTGAACTTCGGAGCGAGAGGCTGCCGCAGTTCGATGGAGGTAAGGAACTCGTACTTGCCCCAAAACCGGTCGTCACGATAACCGCGAAGGGTATCGGCTCCCCCCATGAAGAACTGCTCGAAGAAGGGGAGCGTGCCGGTAGAGGCTCCAACGAGTGCGCGCAGAGCCAGCACGGTTTCCGGTTTGGTGGGGTCGTTGAGCGGTCGTTGGCCGCTAAGGCTAAAGTATTGGCGTGCCTCGAAGCTGGTGCGAAGGAAGTTGACGCTGCCGGTAATGGTGCCGGTAACGGGGATGCCGTAGATGGTGCGCGGTGTGCTGATGTTGGCATGGCCGATCTCGACCCCTATCTGTTGCACACCGCCTTTAGAGGGGTCGAGATAGAGGTCACGTGTATCGTGGCTAATGAAGCCGGTGACGGACACGATGGGGCCGTTTTGGATGATGTTCAAGTCTTGCGGGGGTAAGTTAAGCAGGTCGGTGGTTACGTTTTCCGCACGAAGCGATAGGGAGGCGCTGTAGAAACGCCCGAAGGGGCGGGTAGCGGTAACGATGCCTCCGGCGCGTTGTTCGGTGTAGTAGTTGTTTGTGATGGAAGCCGTCGTGCCTGGAATGGGTGCAATGGGGCTTGCAGCGCTTAGGGAGCTGGAGAACCGATAGACCGTTTTGTCGTAAAGCTGCACGTCGAGGTTGGTGTTGCGCCCACCGAGGTAGGGTTCATCGAAGTCAAGCTCAACGCTAGTACGGTTGGCGATTCCCCCCACCTCCCCTCGCACAGCAAGGTGTTCGCCTAGCCCACGAAAGTTATTATCGGATAGTTCAATAGCTCCAATAAAGCGCTCCGTGTCGCTGTATCCTGCCTCGACATGGATTTCTCCGGAGCGCTTTTCCGTGAAATTGAGGGTGATGGCGATCTGCCCGGTTCCCACCACGGTAACGGAGGGCCGCACGTCGTCGAAAAGCCCGGTGTTGAGGAGGGCTACACGGTCTTGGGCCAGCGTATCCGTATTAAAGTAACTGCCGACGCGCGTTTTGATGACGTGCATAATATAGGACTTGCGCGTTTTGTGCAGCCCAACAAAATCGAGGCTGGCCACTTTGGCGACGATAATGTTGATGTGAAGCACGCCCGAGGCATCAATCGGCACATCTTGACTAAACGAGGCGATGTAGTGCTGCTTTTGGTAGAGGTCTATAATGGCATTAGCATCGTTAAGAAACTGTTTGCTGTTAAATACGTTGCCGGGCTTCAGGCCCTGCAGTTGGGCCTCCACAACTTCCGGTTTGATGGGGCCGGTTCCGGTGATGCTGATGTTGGTGATCATGGGGTTTTCGTCCACCGAGATGATCACCTTACAGGTGCCGTTAGGGGGGGTTGGCTCTTCGGCGTAGACGTTCACGCCGTTGCGTGGGTCGGGGTCGAGAACACCAAAGTAGCCGGTATCTAGCAGGTTCTGTTCCATCTGGGCTTGGAGCTGTGGGGTAAAGAGGTCGCCCACCTTAGCACCACTCGCGCCGATAATGAAAACGCTATTAAGGTTATGGTTTCCGCGCACCTCGATATCGGAGATGCGGGGGGCTTGTTGGGCAGCGGGTGGCGGAGCCGTTGACGAATCGGGGGTTTGAGCAAGCGGAGCACTTTTCACCTGAGGCGATGCCAAAATCAGCATCATGCTGAGAAGAAGCAATACAAGAGAAGCAGATTGTTTCCCGATAGGCCGAAGGCTCATTTTGCTGTAGGACACTCCTTTGTGCACGCGCTAAGAGGCGCGTACGAGTAAGAGAATTAATAAGTCGCAACAGAGTTTACCCTGTTTGGGCCTCAAATTAGACTATGACCGGTAGTATGGCTCTAACTTACGCCGCAGCATGGCGCGCGCCCGTGAGAGTCGGGTTTTCACGTTTTCGAGGCTGAGGCCGGTGGCCTCTACAATTTCGTTGTAAGAGAGCTGTTGAAATTCACGCAGAATAATGACCTCTCGATACTCAATGGGCAAGGAGTCGATGGCCGCAAGGATTTTCTGATGCAGCTCTTTTTGTTCGAGCACTTGCTGCGGGGAATGAGTCCAATCCGCAATATCGCGTGTGGTGCGGGTGTCGTCGTCGGGATCGCTCATCTGTTCAAGTGACTCGATTCGGATATGGCGTTGGCGTTCGCGGCGTCGCAGGCGATTGATGCAGAGGTTACGTGCTATCTGATACAGCCAGGTGAACACCTTTGAGTCGCCACGGAAGTTAGCATAGTGTTTATAGGCGCTGATGAAGGTCTCTTGCGTGACATCGGCGGCCTCTTCGTAGTCTCCCAAGAAGCGGTAGACAACATTAAATATCCGCTTTTCGTATCGGGCGACAAGCTCGTCAAATTCGAGGCGACTTTCCGCCTCGTCCGATGAATGGGCGTTCATGCTGACCACAGAGTCTCCGGCCGATGTGCTTGCGGCAGCGGCCTCAGAGGGCGACAACGTACACCCTCCATTTTCGACGTTGGCTGCAGAAGAACCTCTTAGGCAGGCCTGATAGAACATGGTAACCTATCTCTGAAGGTGTAGAGAAGAGCGACGGACACCTGCTCGATGTTTGCGTTTGACCGACGTATCACGACTTTCTTTGAAGTAGGACGTTAAGAAACGCGCAATGTTACAGATAAACCTGTGGGGGCAGGCCTTATGCCGGTTCACAAAGTGTAGATTCAACAGGTCTTTCGGTTCCTCCTGCCGAATGGGGGTAGGCTCCTCGTTAAGAATTTGCAACTATTTCGTTCGCGAGGGTTCACAGAACTGTCCTTCTGCCGATCTCCATGCCAAGCACCTGGTGCCGGCGGCAGTTTGTGAACTCCACGGATGGACGGAAAACTATCCCGACCCAACCAACGGCTGTTTGTTTGTGTCGCGTCAATCGGAGTATGGGCATTAGCTAGGTGAAATCACAGAGGAGCTTGCTGACCGGCTTGTAAACGCGGTAGGGGCTGTTTCTAGAGAACGGATAGGGGGAACGGAGATCACAGAAAGCTCTAGAAGGAACTTATTCCCTCTAACAGGAACGATTTAATGTTTTGTTCATCTTGCTGGAATGTGAACTGGAAGCGGCGGCTGAAGCGGAAACTCGCTCTGAACGTCTCTTGAATGTGGGCGTTGACGAGGGTACGGGTGTAGGTAAAGTAGATGGGGCCGAAAAGGTGCCGACTGATGACGAGGTTAAGCCGTTGAAAAGGATCGTAATTGAGGGCAAGCTCTTCAAAGCCGAGCGCGTGGGCAGGCTGCTCGAAAATGGTGGGCAAAACGGCGCCGGCCACAAGGCTGGTAAGCTGTTGCGTGAAAAGCTGCGTTGGGTTTAACCCAAAGGTGTTTTGCGAGAGCACCGGGCCGCCGAGTGCGGCAAGAAACCGCTGTTCAAGCAGCTGCTGATCGCCGATGAAGTCGGGCGGATCCGTCTGGAAGGTAAGGCGTAAGCGCGAGCGTTGGGTTACGGGGTCGAACACGTTGCCGGTGATAGGACCTTGGGCATTCACGATGACCCGATAGCGTTTTTCTCCGGAAAAGGTGCCAGGTGCGGCCAGCGTCATATTCGTTTGGGCGCGCAGGTTCACATCAATGCCAAGGATGGGCACGTTTGGTTGTTCGGGGTCTGGGGTAGGATAGCTCAGCGTGATGCGCCCAGGCGGCAAGATGGTAAAGCGTGCCGTGGGCAGGTTCAGGCGTCCTTCGAGGATATCGAGGGTTCCGTTTAATTGGACGGCGAGATTCGAGGAGGCGCCGGCAGGGCTTGTCCCTTCGATGGTTGCCATGTTCGCTGCGCGCCTTGGTACCCCAGAAACCAGAATGGTGCCGCTTACGCGGGCGCTAAGCGCCGAAGCGGATAGCTGCACGTTACGGTCGAGATGGAGGGCGAGCTGGAAGCGATGGACGAGCGGGATAACAAACCCTCCGGCACCGGTACCTCCTACATCGGATGGAGGGATGGCAAGCGCATCGCTAATGTAGACATCGCCTTGAAGCTCCGGCCTTGCCAGCGAACCTGCAACTTGGAGCAAAACCCGAGCCTCTCCTCGTACGGTGCCGCTGTGAAACCCGGGGATAGGCGATTCGTCAAAAGCGATGTCGGCGGCTTGCAGCGTGATTCCGGTATTACTCTGCTGCGTGATGGGCAGTGCCCCAAAAAGATTCACCGGCTGAACGGTGTTGGGAAGAACCGCGCCGGTTTTGGGGTCGAAAAGAGCGGTTTCCGCATGAAAATCGTTAGATACTTGGATTTGACTTCCGTTGAAAATGAGCGAGCCGGCGATGTTGCGCAGGCCGGTACGCAGGTAGTGCGGTTTGTGGGTAGTGGTGTCGAGATAGCCAATGCGAAGGCGATTGGCTTGAATGTCGAGTGCTCCGTTGACGTTGGGCGATTGAACGGTATTGGTAAGATGAGCCGATAGGGAGAAGACACCATCCGTATCGAGCGCGAGGCTAGGAGCAAAGACGCGGAGGAGATCGATCTTCTGTTGAGGCACGCGGGCTGTAAAGTCGAGTGTTGCTGTATTGGGCAGGAAAGGAGGTTGCCATGAGAAGTCGGTCGAACCAAAAAACTCCGTTTCAAACTGTTGAGGTTGGTTATCAGCCCCCGTCACGGCGATAGAGACGGTTACGGGGTCGAGCACAGCGCGCGGCTCGGCGATATGGAGGTGACTTACATCAATACTGTCTATGCGAAAATCGCGGAACGAGGTGTGCAAGAGCACGTTTTTCGCATCGGCGGAGACATCAAGAACCGGCGCCTTCGTGGTGCCGGAGGCGACGACAAAAAGATCGGCCTTCCCCTTCAACTGAGAAAGCGTTTGGATGAGTGCGTTGCTCGAAGTCGCCGTTAGACTTGTGTTCACTGTAGGGAGCCACTCGGTGAGTCGGCCAAGGTCGAAGTTATAGAGGCTGAGATCGCCTTGAATGGGGCCGTGGAATGCCACGCTGATCTGCTTGGAGAAGAGGGTGGCTTCCGGGCTGTTAAGGGTTAAAGCCGGGGCGTTGCTTTGAGGCAGGGGCATTACAAGGGCCTCTTTGGTAAGTCGCCCGCTGCCCTGCAAGGAGGCGATGGTGTTGGTGCCGATCTGGATTTGGTCTAAGTGGAAACGGATGTCGGCAATGGGGGAGTCGGCGGTGCCGGTGAGTTGGGCCGTGCCCGAAAAGCTGCCCTGAAGAGGCGGATTGAAGCTGCGAAGATAGGTGAGAGTGCGCTGACCGGCACCTGTTTGGGCGAAAGGAGAAGCCCCTAGCAGGTCGAGGAAGCGTGCTAGCTGAAGCCGATTCCACTCGATGGTGCCCGCAATCTGCTTCGATTTAAGATCATAAGTCGCGTTGTGAACGGTGATCGCTTCGGCAGGTTCCGAGTTTGGTTTAGAAGGGGTAGTCGAATCGGTGGGAAGAAAGGTAAGTTGGCTGAGTTGGATACGGTCTTTCTGATAGTCCCAACGGCTTGTCATTTGGCCAAGGGCGTCACCGCGATAGGCTAAATTAGCTCCGTTGAGGTTCGCGGTGGCTTCAAGGTCCTTGAGCTGCCCTTGTACTTGGCTAAAGAAGCCGATGGTACCGGTTAGGTCGGCATAGGGTTTGCCGGTTAGCATTGCCGCCAAATCGGGAATGCTGAGGCTATCCCCAATGAGATCGAGGTGCAGTTGATGATCGGGTGTCAGCGTGCCATGAGCCACAATGTGACCTTTCGCAGCATCAATCTGAGCATTTTGCAGCTGAAGGCCCTGACGCGATGTATAGTAGAGGGTGGCCTCCGCATTGGAGAGGGCTACGCCGTTGAGCGAGGCGTGTTGTAAGCTGAACGTAACGGGATGAAGCAGATGCAGATCGTGGAGGGTGCCGCCCACATCTATTTCGGAGCTTTCCAGACTGCCTACGATGGAGTCGGGGCGAATGGCGGTTTTCTGCAATGTGTCCAAAGCCCCTAGTTTTTGAAGAAGATCGCTCACATCCACATGGCGTACCGCGGCGACTAAGGCAACACCTGGGTCATGACTTTGCAAGCCGTTGATGGTTCCCCGAAGGGTAAGCTCGCCGGGGTACTGCTCCGCAAGCCCTCTTACGATCTGGAGCGAATTCGGGGTTAATTGAAACCCTGCGCTGATTCTATCGAACCCCAAACGGCCGGCTTGAATGGAAAAGGCGTTAAGCACGCCGGTTACTTGCGGCTGATGGAAGGAGCCTCCAATGTGCGCTCTTAGGTAACCAACCCCCTTCAGCTGGGCAAGGTCGAACAGGGCAGCAGAAGAGGGAGCGGAGCTGTTATTCTCTTCCATGAACAGGGGCGCTTTCGTCGCTTTGGCTTGGGTGAGTTCACGCCAAAGTCCACCGATATCCACTTCATCGGCCACCAGCCTGAGGTTCAGTTTTTGATGGGCGACATCTACCAGCCCACGGGCTAAAGCGATGCCCATATCGTCTTCTAGGCGCAAGTTTCGGATGAAGACTTGCTGAGGCGTTCCTTGTGCGCGAAGATAGGTGAGGGCGATGCGGCGCCCTTTGGAGCGGAAGTTGTTGACCTCCACTTGGGTGTTGAACTGAGGCTCCTGGCCGTTCTGCACACGAAACGCCACGTCGGCTTTGGCGGTGCCCTCCATAGGTTGATGAAGCAGGTTTCCAAGCGTTTGTAGCTGCAGGCCTTGCATGTGGGCTTGAGCGGTGACGGCGAGTTTCGGTGAGGTGATGGCATTCGCACGAATCGCCACCTGGCCGTGTGCAAACGCGCCATGAAGGTCGGCCGTAAGCCGATTGTCCGCATAAAAAGCTTTGAGCTGCAGCGGGCCGGCGGTGATATTTCGGTAGTTCACGTGGTTAAGGAGACCTTGAAGTTGGGCTACCGGGTGGTTAAGAGGGCCTATGAGGGCGAAGTGAAGGGAGGGCGAAGTCGCGTTGAGATGTGGCAAAAGCGACCGCACTTTCGGAGAGAGCGTTTGAAACCACGGCAGGTATCGAAGTTGAGACCAGACTTGAGCCAAGTGGAGATTCTGACCGTTGCCTTGTACATCGGCTACAAGGTTCTGAAAGGGTTGGGTGAGGTTGGCCACGCGGCCTGAAAGCGCCATCTGGCTGCCGGCAAAACGAGCCTGCAGGGTCCCTTGGCAAAGCGTAGGGAGCAGCGTGAGGTCGGCCTGCAGGTCGGTAACAGGAGCGCCGAGATGGGAGGGGAGGAAGACAGCGTTGTGAAGACGCAGAGTCCCTTCGATCTGCATCCAGCGTTTGCCGATAGTCCATGCGGCCGTAAGCGGATGGGGCGCTAAAAGCAGATCGGCATGGAGGTCGGCCTGTCCCTCCCTTACCTGGCCGAATCGGCTCGGTAGAAGCTGTTGGGCGATATCGGGTAGTTGAAGACCCCTTCCATCCAGCTGTAGGGCAAGAACTTGGTTGGGTTGTAGGAGGAGAGTAGAGTGAAGGGCACCCTTGAGGCCCTGGCGACCTAGGCCGTTAAGGTCAAGCCCGAAAGTGCCGTTAGGCAGTAGGGCGATAGTACCGTTGATATGGGTAAGGGTGGCGTGTACGGGCGTCGTGCGCGGCGATAGGAGGGCGTTATCGCTATAGCGTAGGGTGCCGTTGGCGATGAGGATATGATGGGTGAGCGGCCTGCCGGGCTTCTTTTTGGGTTTGAGGAGTTGGCTAAAGTTCCATAGGCCGGAGCGATTACGAGCTACAAACAGGAAAGGGTCGGTGAGTTGAATCTGCTTTACATAGGGCGTTTGGAGGTTATGCGCGAAGAGGAGGGTGGCGAGATCGTAGGACAGGCTTACCTTTGCCGCAGTTGCCAGAGGTACGCTGGGCGTGCGGGGACTTTCGGCTACAAAAACCTGATAGAGGCTCACCCGATTGGCGGTTAGGCGGAAGGGACTGTACTGGAAGTGAACGCGCTCCACGCGCACGGTGCGCCCCAGTGCCTGTGTGGCCTGGTTTGAGAGAATGCGGGCAAGATTTTGGTCGGACAAGAGAAAGTTGGTCCAGCGGCGCACACCGAAGAGGCCACCCACAAGCACGAGGCCGGCGGGCAATAGAAGAAGCAGCCCATTCAAGAGGCGGCGTACGTACCGCATGGTTCAAGTTCGCCCATCGTTTCTTTCTTAGCTAGAGTTTACCATCTAAACTCTAGGTTTTGAGGGGGCAGGATTCCGGGTTCGGGAGAAAGGGGGCGGTTATGGTTGGTTTCCGAAGGGGAGATTATCATAGAAAATTGCCGATAAGCTTACTGGTCTCCCCTCTCCCAAAGTGGGGGAGGGGCGGGGGAGTGGGGGCCTTAAAGAGCCGGCTATACAACTGTCGTTTCGAGCCGATACTACAACTGTCATTTCGAGCCGAAGGCGAGAAATCTTGAATTGCAATTCCCACCTGTCCTGAGGGCGAGGGGTGAGGCTGCAGAGACTGCCAATCGCTTCGGTTCTAGAGCCAGTTAGCAAAGTGGGCTTATCTCGTTCGCCCCCTATCCCGTCCTTTCGTCCTCGCGGACAGCAACGCAGCGGCCAGAGAGATAGGCAATTAAGAAGACGACACAGGCCGCTGAGGTGGTCAGCCCCCTCCCTGTAGGGGGAGGGGATGGGACTTGAAGAGCCGGTGATACGACCGTCCTTTCAAGCCGAAGACGAGATGAACACGTGTCATTTCGAGCTGATGCCACAACTGTCATTTCGAGCCGAAGGCGAGAAATCTTAAGTTTCCATTCCCACCAGCGCTTTAAGATGGTGAAAGACACGCAAAAAACCTAGCCTTTTGTAGGGGACAGGAGAGGCAGGAAAAAGCGGCCTTGCATGAGAAGTAAGCTCTGCAGAAATTTCGTAGACGGAGGATACAATGCCCGACCTTTTTCACCCACAGATGATGGACTACCTAGAGAGCCTCGTTCCCAAACGCCATGAGATTATGCTGGAGATGGAGGCACGTGCCCGCGAGATCGGCTTTCCCATCATCGGCATTGCGGGTGGGCATTTTCTTTATCTCATCGCGCGTATGATGAAGGCCACCCGCATCTTTGAACTAGGTTCTGGGTATGGCTACTCAACCGCTTGGTTTGCGCGTGCCGTTCGCGAAAATGGCGGCGGGGTGGTTCACCACGTGGTTTGGGATGAGAACCTTTCCTCACAGGCAAGGGACTATTTGGGGCGCCTTGGCTATTCCGATATCGTGCAGTTTCACGTGGCGGAGGCGGTGGAGACTTTGAGGGCGACCGCGGGGCCTTTTGACCTTATCTTCAACGACATAAACAAAACAGGCTACCCGGCCTCGATACCGGTAATCAAGGAGAAACTTCGGCCTGGTGGGGTTTTATTGTTAGATAACATGTTATGGCATGGCGCTATTTTCAATCCGACAGACACATCCGAAGCGACGAAAGCCATTCATGAAACCACACGGTTGCTCACCCAAGACCCTCAATTTATCAGCAGCCTCATTCCCATTCGCGACGGCATTATGTTAAGCTACTATGTGCCCTAGAATGTTGCGCTTGGGTTAGTCGCGACTGCCTTCATTAAAAGCGTATTCGCTGGAGTAGTTGGGTGGCTCTTTGGTGATCCAAACATCATGCACGTGGCTTTCACGCAACGAGGCGGACGTTTGGCGTACAAATCGCGCTTTCTGGTGAAGCTCCTTAATGGTTCGTGCACCCACATATCCAAGCCCGGATCGAATGCCACCGAGAAGTTGATAGATGGTATCGTTCATCGCGCCTTTGTAGGGCACCCGACCCTCCACGCCTTCGGGAACGTAGCGGGAGGCGTTCTCAAGGCCATAGCGGTCACTGGAGCCTTCTTGTAGGGCCCCTTCGCTGCCCATGCCGCGATACTCTTTATAGGCGCGACCTTGATAGAGGATCACCTCCCCTGGGGCTTCATCGGTGCCGGCCAGCATGTTGCCCACCATAACCGCAGCGGCCCCTGCGGCCAACGCCTTGGTGGCATCGCCGCTCCATCGTATGCCGCCATCCGCGATGACCGGTATGTCATAGCGGGCGGCCTCTTCGGCACACTCCATCACGGCGGTGAATTGAGGTACCCCCACGCCGCTAACGATGCGGGTGGTGCAGATGCTACCGGCTCCAAGCCCCACCCGTATGGCGTCGGCGCCGGCCTCGATGAGGGCGCGGGTGCCCTCTCGCGTGGCAACATTGCCGGCAATAACCGGCAGATCGGGAAACTTTTGTTTAATGGCGCGCACGGCGTTGATGACATCAAGCGAATGGCCGTGGGCTGCGTCAATAACAATCACATCTACACCGGCCTCTACGAGGACTGTCGTTCGCCCCACCGGGTCGCGCAAGGGGCCTACCGCTGCTCCACATCGCAGGCGCCCACGGGCATCCTTCGTGGCGTTGGGGTATTCACGAACTTTTTGGATATCTTTAATGGTGATCAGCCCAAGAAGGCGACGATTCTCGTCCACAATGGGCAGTTTCTCGATGCGATGCGTTTGCAATATCTGTTGAGCCTGTTCTAGGGTGGTGCCGAGCGGGGCGGTGATCAGTCCACCGGGGCGCGAGGCATCGGTGGTCATCACCTCATGGATGGGACGATCGTAGTTGGTTTCAAAGCGGATATCGCGGTTGGTAAGGATGCCGACGAGTTTGCCGGTTTCCGGCTCGGTGATAGGCACGCCGGAGATATGGTAGCGCTCCATGATCTGCAGGGCGTCTCGGATAGTGCGATTCGGGGGAAGGCTAATGGGGTCTACGATGATTCCATGTTCGGAGCGCTTCACTTTATCCACTTCTTGTGCCTGTGCGGCCGGGCTCATGTTGCGATGAATAATGCCAAGCCCTCCTTCTCGCGCCATCGCAATGGCCATGCGTGCGCCCGTAACCCGATCCATCGGCGAGCTAAGCACCGGGGCTTTCAGCCAAATACCGCGTGCAATTTCCGTTCTTAAATCCACATCGGCGGGGCGCACGGCGCTTTCTCCGGGCACCAGAAGAACATCGTCAAAGCTTAGCCCCTCGCGTATTTTCACATCTGTCTCCTGCATCTCTCCAATCCCCATTCCCATCGGCTCCTCGAACACTGCAAGGTTAGTAGAAAATTATACCTTCTTCCCTACCCTCTTCTCTATCGGCGTGTCATTGAGGAAAGTGATGGGTTGGGGAGGGAAGAAGGTAGAGAATAAGCAGGAACGGCAGGCCTGCTACCAGCACGTATTGAAGGCGAATGCCGCGCCAGCCAAACGCCAAACGTGCCAGCAGATAGAAGGCATACAGGAACCACGTAATGAAGGCTGCGAGGTTGTGGGGGTCTTCCAGCCAGAGCAGGGGCGAGGTGCTGAGATGGATTATGTAGGCCACACCCAGCGCCAAACCCAGCGTTAGGAGAGGCAGGCCGTAGGCCACCGAGAGGTAGGCGGCCCGATCGAGCGTGGCGAGTGGGGGGAGCAGGCGGAAGGGGCCGGCCACGCGGCGTGCTTTGAGCAGGCGGTTTTGTAGGAGGTAAAGGCAGGCGCAGGCGAAAGCGAGCACAAACAGCGCGATTCCAGCTACGATGGTCATAACGTGCAGGCTAACAATCTGCGTTTCGATCATCTTGTTTTTAGCCAGAGGGCTGTTGGTATTGAGAAGCCCCCAGACAAGAAAAAGGATAATGATCGGCAAAGCCGCCGCACCGAGGGCGCGAAGGTTTAGGCGAAGGTCAAAGAGAAGAAGCAGAATGGCCAAAGTCCAGGCCATAACGGCGAGCGTGCCGTACTTGCTGGCGAAGGGCGACAGATGGGTCAGAACACACCAGGCGCCGGTAGCTGCCAGTTGCAGGAGGATGGCGGAAACGAGAGCCACGCGTGCCCAGAACAGGAGCGACGTGTTGCCGCTGGCGTTTGATGGGGCCTTGGGTGCGAGTAAGACCAATGAGACCCCATAGCAAATGGCGGCAACGACATAGCAGATGAGCGCCAGCTCGTTGATCAGGATAGAAGGTTCGATCATCGCTCCGGTTCCGCAGGGGTTACAGAAAGTGTCGTTTCGTTATGGGCGGCGTTCACGCCGGGAACGGTTGGCTGGTCGGAAGCAGGCTCAGCCGCCGTTATTCCAAAAAGTTCATAAAGCGCGCGGGGTAAGTCGTAGTCGCTCGTGTTCTCCAATGCTGCCGTTTTTAAGCGTTGTATGGGGTCTTTGGCGACCCGATCTAGGATCGCGTCCATCATGGTTCGAATGGTTTGGCGATCTTTTTCGGTTAGGTGAGCGAGGCGCGGAGCAAATATCTGCCAGTACTCCTCTTTGATCTGTTCGAGATGCGAGCGCAGCGCACCGATGGCGGGCGTAACTTCGCGCGTCTTGCGCCATGCAAGGAAGCGAACCCGCTCCTCGTCCACGATGGCCTCGGCTCGGTGTATCTCGGCCTCTCGGTTTTGAATGTGTTCATTTAGATAGGCTTGGAGGTCATCGAGGTTGTAGACGAACACATTGTCCAGATCGTTGACATCCTCCGCCACATCACGTGGGAGGGCAATATCTATGAGAAACAGCGGTTTTCCACGCCGCCGCCGCATAATGGGCAGGAGATTATCCTTCCGCAGAATAGGGTGAGGAGCTGCCGTAGAGGAGATGACGATGTCGGCTTGTACAAGCCCCGTTTCAAAGGCCTCTTCAAAATGAATGGCCTGCCCGCCGAGGCGTTCGGCCATATCGCGGGCGCGTTCGTAGGTGCGGTTGGCTACCACCACGAAACGAACGCCGTTTTGAATAAGGTGTCGAGCGGCCAGTTCGCTCATTTTGCCGGCGCCGAGAATGAGAATCTGGGCGTGGGTAAAATCGTCGAAGATGCGACTTGCAAGGTCTACGGCAACATGGCCGATAGAGAAGCCGCCACGCCCGATCTCGGTTTCTGTGTGGACGCGCTTACCGGCCGTGAGGGCATGCTCGAAAAGTCGCGAAAGCAGCGGCCCCGCGGCGCCCACACTTTGTGCGGTACGCAACGCTTCTCGCACTTGCCCCAGAATTTGAGCCTCACCGATCACCATCGAATCGAGGCTGCAGGCCACGCGCAGAAGGTGATGAACGGCCTCCTCCTCTGTTTTGCGGTAGAGAAGCGAGGCGAACTCTGTGGTAGGTATGTTGTGAAAGCGTGAGATATGGGCGATAAGCTCTTCGCAAAGCTGGGTAGGAGGCACCGATCCGGCGGCGTAGACCTCCACGCGGTTGCATGTGGAGAGGATAACGCACTCATGGACCGAAGAGGCTGTGCTAAGCGCTTTAAACGCAGCGGGGAGGGCATGCTTTTGGTAGCTTAGCCGTTCGCGAAGGGCGAGGGGAGCGCTTTGATGATTCATACCCACGAGCACGATATGCATCACCGTTGTCCCTCTTTTGGTGATGACTGGGAAAGCCAAGGGCGAAGCAGTTGGTTAAGAACGGCACGCGCCTCCGGTTCCGGGTCAAGCTCAGCCCGAATCATCGCCAGGAGCTTTGGGGTTTGCTCGTGGAGCCGCTCTAGCGCCTCTTGACGAAGCTGTGGGTCGGTGGCAGTGGCAGTGAGAATCTCGCTTCGCAGTTTTCCGAGCAGTTGTAAAAGCTTTTCGTACTCGGTGCCATAGCGTTCGGCCAGCTCGTCGGCAATTTGGGCCGTCAGTTTCGGCTGCTGGCCGCCGGTGGCAACGCAGAGACACAGATCGCCACGGCGCACCACCGAGGGAACGATAAAATGCCCTTGCTCCGGCGCGTCGGCGACGTTAACAAGGAGGTTTCGCTCCTTGGCGCTTCTGGCCACCTCCTCATTAACCGTGTGTTCGTTTGTAACGGCAAAAACAAGCATGGCATCATCCAGATGAACCGGTTGGAAGGGTTCCATCCGCAACTCAATACGTCCCATAGCAGCCCACTGTTGGAGGCGCTCCGTTGCCGTAAGGCACACCACACGCACCCTTGCATGGGCATCCAGCAGCCCGCCCACACGACGTTCTGCCACCGGCCCGCCACCGATCACCACGCAGAGCCGGTCGCTAATGTCCAGAAAAATCGGATAGAGTGGTTTCAACTTTCAATAGGTGCCTCTGTTCTGTCGGGAACTTCGGGTTCAACGGCTGCGGCATAGGCAGCCAAAGTCGTAAGATGAGACTCTGCCATGTCCGCTTGGTTGTGGCCGTTTTGTTGTCTTTCGCGCTCTTCCTCTTCGGAGAGATGATAAGAGAGCACGGCAAGCTCTTGAATGAAGGAGACATTGCGTACATAGACCCCTTCCGGCACACGCAACAGAACGGGCGCGAAGTTAAGAATGGCGCGTATGCCGGCATCTACCAGGCGCTCGCAAACATCCTGTGCGGCGCTTGCCGGAACGGCCAGAATAGCAATGCGGGCTTTTAGCGAATCGTTTAGCTCTTTGAGACGCGCAATATCTTGGATCACTAAGTTCCATAGCGGCCGCCCTATTTTGCCATAGTTGTTGTCGAACACGGCCACAAGCTCGAATTGATGCTCCTTCAGCCCAGGATAGCCCACTAGGGCCGAACCCAAGTTCCCCGCTCCGATAAGAATAACGGGTTTAGGCCTATCTATTTTAAGGATACGTGTGATGCGCTGACGCAGTTCAGGCACATTGTAGCCAACGCCCGGTTTTCCGAACTCGCCAAAGTAGGAGAGGTCTTTGCGGAACTGAGCGGCGTTGATGCCGGTCTGACGTTCCACTTCGCTGGAAGAGACCGTTTCGATATGGGCCTGGTCGAGATCGTGAAGCAGGCGCAAGTAGGTAGCTAACCGCTCCAAAGTTGGAACGGGTACTCTGCTGTTAGGAACTTGTGTCAAGGTTTCCACCTCATTCGTGTGGTCGAACCCCGGCATCGTCGCACGAGACAAAACGTGGCTTTCGTCTTCCATCGAAGGGCAGTATACCCGTTGCAAGTGAAGCCGTCAATCGGTTTGTGAAATAACGCACAATCTTATTCAGCCTTCCTAGACCTGCCGATGTGGTTTTAGGGCTGTTAGGTTATTCCATATTTTCACCGGTGAACACACACCTTGCCGCTTGGCTTGTAGGCAGGGAACGGATGTCCTTGAAAAAATTTTTTTGGCACCCCTGCTCCTTAAAAACTCCTTAACATCCCTCTTGGTATAACTTTCTTTGGAACCAAGAGCATAGAGCAAAGTGCTGGGAGGAAATTGAAACGCGCTGTAGAAAGGGGTATAATTCCCGCCGTACCAAAACGAGCACTTTCTCGATCAACGTCGATCCACCCGATCGATGCCGCTCTTTGTTCCTCACAAAAAATCCACTTCGTTGCGAACTCCAGAAGAGTTCCGGCAAGCAAAACGAAAGGAGAAAGTCGGTATGCAAGTAAAAAAGAAGGGTTTTACCCTCATTGAGCTTCTCGTCGTCATCGCCATTATCGCCATCCTCGCGGCGATACTCTTCCCCGTGTTTGCGCAAGCGCGTGAAAAGGCACGGCAAATCTCCTGTCTGTCCAACACAAAGCAGGAGATCCTCGGCCTGCTGATGTATGTGCAGGACTATGATGAAACCTGGCCTCGAAACGACGATTGCGCCAATGGCGGCACGGTGCCTCTGCCCGGTGCGCCCTCTACGGCCATTGGATGTAATGGCCCTTACGGTGACCGAATCAACCACTACAAATGGTGGTGGTGGACCTATCCCTACACCAAGAACAACCAGATTATGTTCTGCCCAAGCCGTACCTACGATCAGCCCAGCTGGTTGAACGATGCCGAAATCTTTGGTGCGGGCTATGGACTTAACCTCGCCATTACCGGCAGCCTCAACACCTATGGCAACCCCAATCGCTACGGTGCCTTCCGCGATTCGTGGACGGGCGGAAAGTTGGCCGGTCTCAATTCTCCTGCAGAGGCCATGCTTACGATGGAGACCAACTATCCCGCCGTTGGTTCCTATGATGTGGGCAATGGAGCTCACCTGATCGCCTACCCTGAGGCCACACGCGAATACTGGGCGAAGCTGATCTTTCCACCAGATGGGAACCCAAGTAACCCGGTAAACAAAAAGTTCGCCCCACATAACGACGGGTTCAACATCGGCTACTGCGATGGCCATGCGAAGTGGATGAAGGCAACCGCGTTTCTCGGAATGTGTCCTACATCGGCTCAGTATGGTGGAATGCCTATTCCAAATTACGAGAATATGGCCTATTACACCACGCAACAACCTTCGTGGACGCAGCCTTGGCCTTTATGGAATCTCTACTAAATGGTGAAGGCAAGATGAGAAGACCCATCATCTTCCTCATGCTCCTATCGCTTATGGCAATAGGCCTTGCCGGGTGCTCCTCGCAACCCTCTGAGAAGCCCTCTCCAAACCATCCGGTAAGCGAATCGGAGAAGGTGCACCAGCAGGAGCAGCAGATGGATCAAAGCGCCGGCCAGACGATGCAACCTCAACCGCCCGTTCCCAACCAGAACGCAGCTACGGGCGGCGACTGATCGGTGCAAGCCATCCAACCAGCTAGGGCGAAGCTACTGCTTCGCCCTATTTTGCTTTAAGCGCCTGTTGAAGCGCCGTAGTGAGTGCCTTATTCTCCTCCAGGTTGGCTGTTTTGACCTGATCCATTTTGGCGATCAATTCCGCTTCGCTATCCCGATAAGGATCGAGCGGCTGCGCTATGGGCTGGGTGTTATGGTATAGCCCCCACATGGAGGTGTCGCCGTTTCGCATGGCCACTTTGTAAGTCCAGAGCGACCAGGAGATGTGACGTGCATTTAGCGTTTGTACCCATGTGGCTAGGGTTTGAGGTGTGCCATAAGGCTCTAGATTGAATTCGCCGAGATAGAAGGGCACCCCTCGTTGTTGGTAGATGGCCTGTTCCACATGCGCGATAAGCCCGTCGAGCGCATTCAGGTGGTCTTGAGCGGATTTCGCCTGGAACTGATAGGAATGGGCGCTGAACACCGCGTTCGTCCAGCCAAGCACGTTGGGATAGGGCATATTATCAAGGCCGGTGTAGCCGTCTTCAAAAAAGATGAGGTGCTGCTCGTCAACGGAACGTATGGCGCGATAAAGACGGTCTTCGGCGAGGTAGATCATGGCCGTATTGGGAGCGCCCATCGGCTCGTTGAGGAGGTCGTAGCCCGCTATCTCTGGGCGATCACGGTAACGTTTCGCGATGGTCTGCCAGATGCGCTCCGCTCTGGCGATGTTGTTAGGGGCATAGAAAAAGCGATTGCGCCCCTCTTCGCCTGTATGGTGGTCACGGCTTTGGCGACCTGGTGCTCCATGCATGTCCAAAACGACATAGAGACCGTATTTCCCCGCCCATTCGATGGTCTTATCAAACCATGTCCATGGGTTCGATTCCTCCTCAAAGAGATCGTGGAGAAAGGGAAGGCGCACGCAGTTAAAGCCGATGTCGCAAATGCGTTTGAAATCCTCCTCTGTTATCCAGTGATCGCGCCAGGCCGCCATGAGGCGCAGCTTACTTGCTTTGCCCAAGCGGGCTTGCAGAACGTTCCATAAGGAAACATGATCGCGAATTGGAGGGAGGTTGCTATTGGAGGACGGTTTGGTAATAAATGGCAACATCCACATCTCTTCTGCAAGCCACCCTCCGAGGTTGATGCCTTGAAGAACCACCGGGTTTCCCTTTTCATCTACGATCTGCGTGTCGAGCGTGCGTAGCCACGCTTGGCTCAAAACCCTCCCCGAGCGAGGCGTTGCTGCCGATGAGGGCACATCGTTTGTGCTGCAATAGGCAGCTGCAAGTAGCCCACTGCCTGTTGTTAACAGTTGGCGTCGGGTAATCATCGGGTTGCATTCCCCTCTCAGCGCTCATCAATGAAGCGATAGTTAAATCGCCCATCGGGAGCGCTATCGCCCTCATACCAGAAGTTAACGATGTTTTCATCGCCGCCTATCGGCACATTATCTACCCAGTGAAAATCGAACGTGGTTTTCTGTAGGTTTGTTAGTCCGAGAATACTTCTCGGCACCACAACCATCAGCTCATTGCCTTTCGCCCGATAGGGAATGCGCCACACCTTGCCGCTATGCAAGCTCTGGATGGTAGTAACGGTAGGGCTTAGCACTTTGCGATTCACGACAAAATCGTAGCCATGCCAGCCGGTTTTAGGGTTTTGGTCGCTATCAATCAGCAGTTGCATCCAGTTGGGGTCGGTATAGGGGCTTAGTTTTTCTCGCGTGCGGGCATAGAAGTAGATATATTTGGCATCGCAGGCCACTTTCGCTTCAATGATGTCGTTGCGACCGGAGTTATCAACGTAGTAGTGGGTGCCCCATCCGGGCCAATCGCGGTGCATGGTGTTGCCGATGAAGTTAAGAAAATCCGGCGCGATGCTTTGCCATGCGTCAAAGTCGCCAAGGGGTACGGTATGGAAGCCATGCGCGACCGGTATAGGGCGTACCCCTTTGTAGCGGCGAATGTTTTCCACGAGTTGCATGTAGTAGTTATCGCCAAAGCCGCCTCTCATAGGCATGATGTCACGACTGAACTCTTCGTTGTATTCATCCACGAAATAGAAGGTTCCTTTCGGGGCCGGTTTTCCAAGAAAATGCAGGGCTGGGCCGGGGGAGGGAAAGGCCATAGCCGTCCACTCGTTCCAGCCGGTGACAAACACAAACTGTGGGTCTACTTGGAGGGCGCGTTCCCACTGTTCCTGAAAATAGACCCCTTTGTCCACATCGGCGGCGATGTCCTGGTTGTTTAATGGAGGCTCATAGCCTCCGTTCCCCGGTGCTCCATGGTAGCTTCTGCCGATATCGTTCACCGGGTGACTGGCCACGGCAACAGGCAGCTCTTCGGGGACGTTGGGATCGTTGTGCCAGCCCCAGCGTTGTGGGTAGTTATCAATCCACTGCCATTTATCCTGGCCTGGCTCCCATGCCCACGAGTAGCGCCAGGTGAAGAAATTGCGGATTTTGGGGTCAAGCGGGGCCCCATCATCCATTTTCGCGTTCTTATCGCCGAGGATAAGCGGTTTGCCTTGCCAATAGAACAAGAGGTCTGGGAAGAGGTTGCGCGAATAGAAATCGTTATAAAGTTTCGTAACGGTGTAGCCTCCGCGAGAGTGGGTAACGAAGGCAAACTGTGGAGTGGGGTTGCCTTGCAGGCGCATCTGTTCGGCAACAGCCATGATTTGGAGATAGACCGGCTGATAGGTTAGCGCGTTGGTCACATCGAAGAATATCACGTCCACCCCGGCCTCTTCAAGCATCTGGAGGTTGTGCCGTATCACCCAAGGGTCGTCGGCCATATAGTAGCCCACCACCGGTTCGCCCCACCAATAGACCGCATAAGGTTGCCAGGCTTGCGGTTTTGTGAGGGGGTCTCCGTGAACTTCTTGAATGATCTTTGAGTTGTCGTGCAGGTTGCGGGGTTCATCGTAGGTAGCATGGCCTCCGGCATCATAGCGCGCCAACATGCCCTGGGTGATGAAGTAGAAGATGCCGACAAAGCGACGGCGGGGCGGATGCGTATCGGCCGCAGTGGGTAACGTTCTGCCAAGCGCATCTACGCCCACCCAAGTGTCGAAAGCGATGTCGCGTACGCCAGGCGCCTGTGGCACGGGAACATCGGGCGGTGTGGATTGTTGTTGGGCCTTTGTGGGTTGCCCAAAGAAGATGAGAAGCGGCAAGGCTCCAACAAGGACTCGTAGACAACGCAACACGAGGGAATCTCCTTTCGAGGAAGGGTGGTTTGTAGAATAGATTGAGGAAAAGAGGTGAAGTTTCCTGCCTGGTGGTTCTAAAGGGGCAACATGCTTCAAAGCAGGAATCTGTTTTGTAAAGAGTGAAACAACAGCTATGGCCTTCTATACAAAGTTTCGTGGAGGGATGCGATGAGTGAGGAAGCACAGGATGAACGATACCGGTTATTTGTGCAACATGTACTAGCCTGGCCTAATCAACGCAAAAAAAGAGAGAAGGCTTTGTACAAGGCTTTCTATTTTCTCGTCGTAGCCTGTGTGCTTTGGTTTGGCTGTTTTCTATGTAGTCTGTTGCATTGCTTGCCAATTAAACTGTATCGTTTATTTAATGAAATTATAAGCGGAGCCATGATTGGCTTTGGGTTTATGAATCTCTATTTCAGTGCGATCTTCCTTCGGCCACCCAAGCAGGATAAGAAGCTCCTCGAGCAGCTTGTCGGAAGCGATCCCGCACTGTTCCGGCGAATTTTTATGGAGATACCGTCGGGCTTTGAGGAAAGCGAGGAGCGATGGAGGCGGCTTGTCTGGAGCTATCTAGAGGACATCGCCAGCCCTAAGCTAACGGCAGGAGCTTTACAGGGGTTACAAGGAAGGTTACAGCTTACAGACTATTTTCATGTGAATAACCTCTGTCAAATGCTCTCGTTGTCGAAAAGGGGGACAGGCTCAGAGTTAACTCTGCTATTCGGACAGGCAAAACGCGAGCTTGCCGCTAAGGCGTTGCAAGGTTACCAAGCATTAGGACAGCATGAAAAAGGTGCAGCCGAGCTAGCTCTCATGGAACAGTTGAGGGCACGTGTTATGGAGCATGAGCGGCGAAGGCGCAAAAGGAAGATCGCAACGTTCGGGGTGGCTAATCTTTGTATGTTAGGCTTTTGGGCATTCTGCTTCTCTGTGGTGTATTCTCATATGTTTCCTCGTCTAAGTCTAATGGACCCCCGTGGAACTATACCCACACTGATCGGAGTGCTTCTGTTTTGTTTCGTCACTGGAGTTGTAGAGATTGGGACTTTTATAGGCAAGCTGAAACCTGCCGATAAGAATCTTTTGGAGCGGGCGGTTCGAGACAACCCCCGCAGCCTGCTTCTTCTGTTGGCAAACGCCGCTCCCTCTTATCAGCGCTCCGACCGGTGGAGGGATGCAGTGTTTCGCTTTGTGGCGGCTGGCCAAGATGCTACCTTGAACAAACTCTTTTTGGAGGCTTTGCGGGGGCACCTGATTCCCGAAGACGATGCCCGAGTAAGCTTTTTGCTTCCTGTTGGGATAAGAGCGCTTCAGACCCCCTCTGAGCGCCGCAGCGTTTCGGAGCCGGAGAAGCCGGAAGATCGGGAATGGAGAAAGCTATACATCGAGGCGGATGCGGAGATGATGTTGAAGAGTTTGCTGCGTCCCTCACAAGTGCCTTCCACTCCTGTCGAGGAGTTGTTGCGCATAACAGGGCCGGCGTCCTCTCCCTCGTTAGGGGCAGAGGCTTCCGCAGATCAGCTTTTGCGGGGTTCGGTTGTTCCTCCTGAGAATGCAGACAATGGGCAGACGACCTCGCCCTAGACTATCATGGAAAATACGGTTTCCGCCTCCACATGGGAACGATAAGGGAGTATCTTTGCCAAGATACTCCCTATTATGTTAAGCATCGCTGCTACAAGGCCGACGCCCGCCCTCTCGTTGCCCGTTTTGCACAGGCAAGAGGGCTAGGGATGTGCCTTAGCTCTCTTCTTGAATGGAGCGAGGGGTTTCCGCAACCTCTTCGGTCTGCCAGTTGTCGCAGTCGAGGCGGCGACAATGCAGCATCCGTCGGCTCGTGCCGTTTTCCATCTCCACCGTAGCGATGGAGGCGTAACGGCAAGAGAGGCAAAGCGATGGTTCGAGAAGTCGAACGATCTTTAAGCGTGTATCCTCATTTTTCATAGAGTGCATCCTCGGTATTCATCTGTCGGTAGGTGGCCTGTTTCAGGACGTGCCCTATCTGTTGGACGAAATAAGTTCTCCGTTCGTTCAGACGGGCCGAAGGCTTGTCTCATCGTCACGTGTCATTAGGTGAGCGCGTACCACAACGCTCTGTCCGCATCGGCTTAGCCCTTGCAGATGGCAGATAGCTTCCTCTTCGGTAAGCGCCCACTGTAGTCGTTGTTTTCGCAGCGCAGAGGCGATGCGAACCTGCTCTAAGCTGCCCACAACGGTCAGACGCCCGTAATGAGCGGCAAGACGCTCTCCCAGCGTCTCGATGGTGCGCCACCAGGCTAAGTCGAGCAAGGGCAGACGTCGTGCTTTAGCGAGGTTGATCACGACCTCGAAGTGGGCTGTAAGCAAGAGGTAGCCAATGGCCTCGACCAACTGTTTCTGAGCGCCTTCATTCCATTCCCCCTCCAGCGTGAGCACGGGTATGCCGCTATGTAGATGAAGGTGCAGGGTGCACGACGTATTTTCCATAGGTCTCTCAAAATCTCTCTACCGAGAACGTTTGGCTTCATTATCGGCAGGAGCGCTTGAGAACAGGAGGGGGAATAGAAAGCTTGGCATTCCACCCGCTCTCTTCCACAGAAACCACCGTTCCCGATCCGTTTATTCCATATTTCCACCTGGATTTTACAATGGAGAGCTTAAATCGGCCTGGGGCGCGGAGATAATGGAATTAGAAGCTTAGATTAATCCAGTCTTGCACGACCTGATACTCTTCTTGAACACATGAAGACCACACCGACGGGTCATAGTTATTTGTCAGGACGATCTGCGTCCAATTCTGGGATAGGGCATTATAGGCACGAGAGTGGTTAAGGCATATCTGGGCTTTTTGTTCGCAATCGTAGACAAGCTGCATGTCTGTCTGTGCAAGCTCTTCATCTCCTTTCGCCATAGCCTCGCCAGCAAGATCACAGAATATACTTGCCATTTCAAGGTAGTCTTGGTAAAGGCTATAAAAGCCTTGTGCTTTGTAAGCATCGCCAGATTGGAGGTTTTGAGCAACCCGTTTCAGCCTCAGCTCGTCTTGGGATGTGTTTTGAACTCCGTTCGTCGCCAGGTCGTGCGCCACGTTGGCCAGCTCAAACCAGATATGGGCGAACTGCTGACAGTTCTGCATCTCAATCCGATAGATCTGTTTCATGTTTTCATCAATCTGCTCGGTCTGTTGGTTGGACTGCATCTCCGAAGTAGGCGATTGTTGAGTGTGCTGCATGAGGCGTTCTTGAAGCACATGCCCTAGATGCAGATGTTCGTATGAAAGCGTTTGTGCTTGTTGGGCAACCTGCTGCCATTCTGACTGCTGTGCCGTTGGCAGCGGAGTTTGTAATTGGGGCATAAGCGGTGTCGTGATCTGCTGTGGAGGCGCTACCCGGGCTGTGCTTACGAGCGCGGATGACGGGGCCGTCTGCACCGTACGGGGTGGTTTCGGATCGCGCCGTGGGGCATGGTGCGAAGGCACGGCAACAATGAGAACGATTATGCTGACGAGGACTAAGCCGAGAACCGTCGCAATGGCCAGGATAAACTTCGAGCGTTGTTTCTGGGGCGGTTGCGACGATAGGCTACCCATTTTATAGACAATAGGCGGCATGTTTGGCTCCTTATTTAGTCTTTTATGTTTTAAGCTAGGAGGTCATAAACAACGCAAAGGCCTCTTTTATGAAATGCTAGTTCGCTATTTGAAAGTGGAAATTTGTGTGCGCTTTTGTTTGTGTGGGTGGATACTAGTTGGCGAGCGATCGCTGCCTTAAAGCAGCGTTGCATCATCCTCTGCGAAGCCGGGCGGCCCGTCGAGGGTGGCTTCTAGGTGAACCGTTCGCACACCGTAAGCAGACACCGAGAAGTACTCGCCGGTCGTCATCACGGGCACTGTAAGGGCTTCTCCAGGAGCGATGCTGCGATCCAGTATTTGCGTTGGGAACTGAATGGTGCCTTCATAGGGCATGAGAACGTAGGACGTGCCTAAAACATTCACGCTTAGCTCGTAGTCGGTGACGTTGTAGGGGGTATCGTTGACAATGGTGATCTCACCGTTACAGAACTCGTGGTCATTGCCGTCGTTGATAACGCTTAGATGTGCATTTGCAAGATAGACTCGGCCGTTGGATACTGGTGGCGACGGCAAGGGGGGCGGAGGGACATCCATAGGGGGCATCGCGTTCGGAGTTGGCATGGGAGGCGGCGGGGAATCGGAGATACCAAGAGATGCTGGGGGCGTGTTTGGTACGTTATGGGGCTTAGTCGGATACGTAGGAGGAGCGGGTGAGATGGGAGCGGTGATTCGCGAATAGGGGTTTGGAGCGCTTGTGGGAAGAGGGCCTAACGGAGAAAAAGTGCTGGAAGGCTTCCATTGGGAGGGCGTTGGGACGGCCGACAGGGGACGATAAAGGGTAATGTAGCCGTAAAGGCCGAATAGCCCTGTTGCTAACAGGAATAGAGCCACGCACAAAACGGTGAGTCCTATCTGCTTCGAGGAGCGATAGGGAGCATAGTTTCTTCCTTTGTAAATCTTACCGGGCATCGGTATCTCCTTTCTTGAAGCTATAGTTTATAGATACAACAACTGCCTGTGGCTACGGAGAGACAACAAACATCAACAACTCACGATAGCACATACACTTTAATTATAACATTCTCATGATAAAAGCGGAAATAGCGCTTTTGGGGACAGGCAGGAATTTGGGGGCTTTTTGCGAAAGTCCTATGGCAGAAGCCAATGCTGTTTTAGGAGGTTTTAAATGATCTCGCGGTTTTCCCCCAGACGTTCGTTTCTTGGCTGGATGGCCCTCTTCCTCTGCTGTCTCGGTACAAGGGTGGCAGCACAGGTGCCGGCGGACATTCTGCATGAGGTTCCGGCACACTTTGCCGTGCCTTCCGGCTCCTATACGTTGGTGGCTACATGGGCGGCTGCGGGCGCGCTCTATAAGCACGGGACGGGTAAGGCTGTGGCCGACCCTCAAGCACTGGAGGGCAAGGCTTGGGAGGTGAAGGTGGGTGAACCAAGCGCTGCCATGCTTTTTGGGCCTTACATCACCACGCTGCCACAGGGCGACTATGTGGCTTTTGCGCGCATTGCGCGCACCAGCTCTACCGACGAAGAGGTCATAGGAACGCTCGATGCTTGTGTAGATTACGGGCAGAATATCCTGAATTCGGTAGATTTAGACACGGCCGATCTTCCTCGTGGGCACTATGTGGAGATTCCTCTGCCCTTCCACTATCCTGGTGGGGCGCTGGAGGTGCGCGTGAACTGGGCGGGGTATGCGAACTTGCGGGTGGATAGGGTCACCTTGTTTCGTGTAGAGGGTGTAAACCTCTCTCAGTTTATTCACAGGGCGCCCCCGGCTCGCGAGAGCGGAGAGCCAAACCATTTAACCCCTCTCTTTGCTCCGGCAGGAACGCCTCTCTTTCCTCGCTCACAACCGCCCGCTTCCACGCTGGAGGTGCTTGATCTGCGCAAGCAGGGGCCCTCTTGGCAGTTGTTACTGTTGAGTTTGCAGGGGCTGATCAATCGTCAAAAGCCCCGAATCTACTATCTTCTCAACGACCAGGACGCCTTTTGGTTGCGGTGGATGCGAGAGCGAGGCTGGATTAAGGGGTGGAAGGAAGTAACCGACCCTCGCCAACTCCTCCGACAGTACCGTGACGTATATCATGGACTTGTGGTGACCGACCCGGCGCGCCCGGCCTCGGTGAACGTTGCCACTATGATCGCCGGCATTGATGACCTTTTGGTGGCTACGCCCTCGTTAGCAAAAGAGCTTAGGCTTCCTGTGAAAGAGGATTTGAGGGGACGTTGGACGACCGATGCGCAGGCCTACCAATGGGCTTTTGATCATCTATGGCCTCAACTCAATCACGAGGTGATCTCTTGCACCTATCCCCAACAGATGCCGCTGCGTGACTATCTTGTGGAGAACCGCATCTTTATCTTCTGGATTTCGGGGCCGATTGATGGCGCACGGCCGGGCGCCAACCCAACGGCAGAGATGCACCTTATGGAACAACTTCTCGCCAAAATGCCGGCAGATGCCCCGGTCATCAGCTATCCCTATGCAGGGCAGGACGTTGGGGTTGGCGAAGGCCCCGGT
>NZ_DATGKU010000248.1:0-1046 GCF_035294505.1 Chthonomonas sp.
GTATCCCATATCAAGCTACAGTCAAGCTCCACGGGGTCTTTCCGTCTAACCGCGGGTAACCTGCATCTTCACAGGTATTACAATTTCACCGGGTCTCTCGTTGAGACAGCGCCCAAGTCGTTACGCCATTCGTGCGGGTCGGAACTTACCCGACAAGGAATTTCGCTACCTTAGGACCGTTATAGTTACGGCCGCCGTTTACTGGGGCTTCAATTCGGACCTTCGGGGTCGCCCCCCTCAGCCCTCCTCTTAACCTTCCAGCACCGGGCAGGCGTCAGCCCCTATACGTCGCCTTTCGGCTTCGCAGAGACCTGTGTTTTTGCTAAACAGTCGCTTGGGCCTTTTCACTGCGGCTCTTCTCAGAGCGCCCCTTCTCCCGAAGTTACGGGGCCATTTTGCCGAGTTCCTTAACGAGAGTTCTCCCGCGCGCCTTCGTGTTCTCCACGCGCCCACCTGTGTCGGTTTCCGGTACGGGCACCTGCTGCATCGCTAGAGGCTTTTCTCGGCAGTGTGAACTCTGGGACTTCGGTACTGTCCTTCCCTCCCCATCACAGCTCACGATTCCCAGGATGCGCATTTCACTACATCCCTCGCTCGCTGCTTGGACGGCCTCTTCCATCCGGCCGCTTCCCTCATCCTCCTGCGTCACCCCATCGCTCAAGCGCTCTCGGTGGTACAGGAATTTCAACCTGTTCTCCTTCGACTACGCCTCTCGGCCTCGCCTTAGGTCCCGACTTACCCTGGGCGGACGAGCCTTCCCCAGGAACCCTTGGGCTTTCGGCGGAGGGGATTCTCACCCCTCTTTTCGCTACTCATACCGGCATTCTCACTTCCACTCGCTCCACAAAGCCTCCCGACTCTGCTTCTCCGCCAGTGGAACGCTCCCCTACCATGTCTCCATCCAAAGCTTCGGTGTCCGGTTTAGCCCCGTTACATTTTCCGCGCAGCGCCACTCGACCAGTGAGCTATTACGCACTCTTTCAATGGTGGCTGCTTCTAAGCCAACATCCTGGTTGTCTGTGCAACGCCACATCGTTCCCCACTGA
>NZ_DATGKU010000249.1:0-17307 GCF_035294505.1 Chthonomonas sp.
TTATATTGACATCACGATCATTGCCCCCCTCTTTGAGGGACAGATGGGGCCGGAGCGTGAAGCGAAATTGTGGGATGTTCTCTTCCCGTTTTCGCGGCAAGAGCTTCTGTACCTAGCCGGCTGTCTCCTGCTTACGCCCAAGGAGGCGCAGCAGCTGGGCATACAGAAACCTGAGGCCGCTGAAGAGAAGCCTAGAGAAAAGATATGAGTGTTCCCCGCACACGCGGGGCGGAACCGAATAGATTTAAGGAGCGTTCTTGTGAAGCTGTTTATAGGTCGAAAGCGTCTCTTTTTGGGGTTGATAGCGGTTTTGGGCCTCGCCGCACTTACCGGCTGCGATGCCTTCCCCATCCACTACACGTCGCCCGGCTATGAGAGCGACTATGTGGAGGGCGATAACGGCACAGGCCGCCAGCTTGGCGCAGGCGGTACGGGTGTCGGGCGCATTAGCCAACAAGGTGGCAAGGTTGAGCAGACCGGCACGACCACACAGGTGCTTAGCAGCGGCGATGCCGGCGTGGTTTCAAGCCCCGGCCCCGGCCGCTCCGGTCGCTAATCGTCAACTTCCCTCCAGACCTCTTTGCCGGAGGAGACCACAAGCTAAAAAGCTTTTTTGCTTCCTGCCACTTCAAGCGCGGTCGAAAGAAGGTTTCCCTACTTCTTGGCGGCTTCTAGCTCGCGTTCTACCGGCCGAATAGAAGAGGCGGGCACGGTTGGGGAAAGAGGAGCCGGCTCTAAAAGCATCTCTTTGGTGTATAGAAAGTCGAGACGGTCGTAGTCGGCCAACTCAAAATCTTTGCGTAATACAATGGCCCCTGTGGGGCAAGCATCCTGGCAGTAGCCACAAAAAACGCACCGCAGCATGTTGATCTCATAACGTGCGGCATAGCGCTCTCCGGGAGAATAACGCGCCTCGTCGGTATTATCTGCCGCCTCTACATAGATGCAGCGAGCCGGGCAAGCGCCGGCGCAAAGGCTGCACCCGATGCACTTCTCCAGCCCATCGTCGTAGCGAGTGAGGTAGTGACGCCAGCGCGTTCTCGGATACTGCTCCCGTCGTTCCTCCGGATACTGCACCGTACCACTCGGCTTGAGCTTCAGCTGCTGCTCCACATAGTGACGCAGGGTAATACCCATGCCGATGGCGATGGCTTTGGCGCCTCCTACCGTCTCACCAGCTTGGTTTTTAATGGCTCCAAGGCGTGTTAAGAACCCCATTACCTACTTTCCCTCCCCGAAGTCTCTTTCTGTAGAGGGGTCAACTCGATCAGCTTACCGGCTCCTTGCGCCTTGATCTTCTCTTGAAGCTTTATCACGGCGTAGATAAGGGCATCGGGGCTTGGGGGGCAGCCGGGGACGTACACATCTACCGGAATGATCTGATCTACTCCCTGAATGATCGCATAGTTGTTGTACATGCCGCCCGTGCTGGCACAGGCCCCCATGCTGATGACCCATTTGGGGTTGGGCATCTGCTCGTAGATGGAGCGCAACACCGGCCCCATCTTCGTGGAGACTCTTCCGGCCACAATCATGACATCGGCCTGGCGAGGCGATGCGCGAAACACCTCCGACCCAAAGCGGCTAATGTCGAATCGGGTAGCGGCAGAGGCCATCATCTCAATGGCGCAACAGGCAAGACCGAATGTCAACGGCCACAAGCTGTTGCGTCGCGCCCAGTTCACCAACTCATCGAGCTTGGCAAGCACATAGGGTGTACCCCCCGGTCCGAAGCTCGGAACCGGCGTAGCCGAGTCGTGCAATGCAAGCTCAACCGTCTTGTAGGCCATAACTAACCCCCGCAACCAAATCGTCGAAGCGTTCGCTTGCGCTATCCTTTTTCCGATACGCTCAAGCGCTGCGTTGAGTTCTGCTCATTATACCCGCTTCTAACACCCCCACGTCTAAAGCCTGTGAGGTTCTCGGTTCTCAGCCGATGGCTTGTGCCACAGGGGAGGCGCTGCCTGCGCCCTTCTTCTGGATGTTCAAGGCCGCATTCATGTCGCGATGGGTTTCCCAAACCGCAGTAAGGGCAGGAGTGCCACCGAACCGAGAGTTTCTGGGGACGCTCTCGCCGCAGCCTGAACAGATTTGGGGCGTGTCGAGGGGGCTACTTCCACCACCAACCGACGGCACTCGCAGCCTTTCCCTTCAGCACAGAAAAGCTCGACCTCACAGACGATACAGGCACCCCAGCGGTCTGTCGGCACAAACCTTCAGGGAGCCGGTGGGCTTTCTTCTTTCACACGCCCCCAATTCTGTAAGGCGGAGAGCGGAAAGGCCTTCGCCTGCAAACCGGCGCCTATTTCGGCGCGGTAGGATTGGTGCCCGGACGCGGATTGAAATCGGATGGGATTTCGTTCTTAATCCCCAGCAGATAATCTGTTGGGATGACCCCTATCTGACGTAGACCGTAGCCGCTTAGCTGTGGCAGGGTGCGCACGATGTTCTCAGGAATCTCCACGTAACTCGGTGGAAGCGGAGACGCCTTGCCGGTTAAACGGGCCGGATCAAACGCCGAAAGGAGATCGGTGATGTCGGGCGTGATGTCGTCGAAAGGCCCCATGTTCTGAAGGCCCTTTTGCTCCCCAATGGCGCGGCCCTTCTTCTCATCCGGCAGATCGGCCAAAGGCGTAAGTCCGAATACCGCGTCTACAAACTTCACCACGGAGGCCTGGTCGCCCACTTCATGCACAATGGAGTGCGTGCGGGCAAAGGGCGAGATGAAGATAAGCGGCACGCGTGGCCCGTCCGAAAGCCATTTGCCGTCCGGCCCCACAGCCCGCATCGGCGGCGGCACGTGGTCGTAATCGCCCTCCGAATCGTCCCAGGTGATGATGATCGCGCACTGCTTCCAGTAGGGGCTACGGGCGATATGGTTGATCGCTTCGGCAACCATCGCCTCACTGATCTGGGCGTCCGAATAGCCGGGGTGGTCATCATCGCCGAGAAAGTTCTTCTGAACGTTGGGATCGGGGTCGCCCGGTTTCATCCCAAAGATATTACGATAGCCGCCTTTTACGTAAAATACCCCGCGATCCGGCAGCTTGCGATGGTCAACGGCTTCAAAGAAGTCTTCAAGCCCGTGCAGCGACTTGGCCATCTCCGGATTATTGGCGATGTAACCGAAATACTGCGGGCCGTTATGGTGCGTGACGTAAGAGGCATGAAGCCCGGCGGCGTCGGTGGGGTCGGCATCGTTGGCATCGGTTGGCTCTTTGTCAAAACCCTCCTGAAACCATCCCCAAGGAATGAGGTCTCCGCCGGAGTTGGAAAGAAAACTTACATCGTCAAGCACATCGGCAAGGTCTTTATCGGGATCGCGGTCGTGCTGGGTCACCTCTTTGGCTTGCTTACCCGTCAGCGATAGCGGCAAGGTGGCATAGGTGAGATTCAGTTGAGGAGGATAGCGGAGGTCTTCCGGATTATAGGGCATACGCCCCTCTGTGGTGCTATCCTCACGCGAACCCCAAAACGGATTGGCGTCGTTGAGAACTGGCACGCCGGGGCTATAGCCCCCCTTAAAAGCCTCTTCTGGATGGAGCATCCATTGGGTCAGGCCGCTCTGAGCCCCAATGATAGTGAGATTGCCGGGGGTCGAAGGGCCGGTCATCTGCTGAAAAATATGGTCGAAAAGCACAAAGCGGTTGGCATAACGCCAATAGAAAGGAATCGTGTCGCCATCCACATAGGCCATGGTAAGCTCGCCGAACTGCACCGCCTTCAGCGAGGGATTGCCCTCCCGCGAAATCCTTCGCTCTTCGGTGAGCGCGAAGCGATCCATCTGCGGCTTTCCATCCACAATGTGCATTTTGGAGACAATACCATCGTGCGAATGATCCACATCGTCCGTATCCGCAGCAAACTCGGCCGGCCCAATGCGAAACGGGTGAATGGTGCGCGTTAGCCCGTCTACCCCAACAAGGGGTTGGTAAAAACCAGGTGTCTCCGCCGCCGGATGAGAGAATAGCCCCTCCGCCCCAGGAAAGGTTCCGAAATAGTGGTCGAAAGAGCGGTTTTCCTGATAGAGAATGAAGACATAGCGAATCTTCTTGCGGATAAGTTCTAGCAACTCCTCCCGTGAAAGGGTAGGCTCCTTATCCGCAGGCACCGTATAACGGGCAATGGCGGGGTCGGGTTTCACATCCGCCAGAGGGTTTTGCTGCGGGCGGCAAAAAGCGGGGCTAGCTGCCAAAAGCCCCATACTCACCCCAGCCAAAATAGACCATAACGCTTTTCGTAACACTTTGCTGCACTCCTCCTACCGGGCTTACAAACATAACGGCATTAGTCTACTCCATTTGAGTTTAAGAGCAGATTAAGAGGGAGAATCTGGGCGCAAATTGCCAAAACAGACCCAAAAAGCGGCGAGAAGGAGCAGGGGTGCCACCTGCAAAAGCAGTCGGTCCATGCTGGTGGCGATATGCCAATGAAGGTTGTGCGGGGTGATGAGGTACACCCCCGAGTCGAAGGCCAGCAGCAGAAGCGCCACTAGGGCAAAGAACCGAGCCATCTCTTGTGCACGCTCCCCACGACAAAACAGCCCCACAATAATCCATACACCCAAAAGCCCCCAGGCCGGATACCAAGGGCCGATGTGCAGTAGATGCAACATCCACTCGGAGAGAATAGTGAGCAGGTGGGATAGCGTATGGCTCGTGGCACGTTGCAGTACGCCGGGCACAAAAAGATCGCTGGTTAGATGCCATCTATGCTTCATCGTCGTCCAAGGAAGGTAGGCAAATAGGAGAAAACCTGGCCATAGTACAAGCCCTTGGTGCCTTAAGCGCCGTCGGTCTCATGTGTAATAGAGAAAGGCAAGGAGCATAGCGAGGTCGGCGGCCAAACCCTCATTCTTCGTTAAGGTAAGCCCTGCAAATAGCCATCCGGTAACCCAAAGCGCTCCCGGCTCTCCCAAAAGCGTCAGCGCAACCCCTATTCCTGTTGCGAGGAGATAGGCTGCGAGAGGCACATCCGCAAAGCCGGAAAGCGCCATATGGCCGAAAACGGGCATAGCCAGCAGAAGCGCACACCCCACCACAGCCGGTGCACGCCCCATAAACCGCAAGCAGAAATCGGCAAATAAAACGAGAATATCCACGGTAAAGAGAAGCCCTATGCACTGCGCCCAACGCTCTGAATAGGCGCCTGCATGCGCGCACGTCCACCAGGTTTGTAAGGGTACCAACAGCGGATAGTCGAGATGGGCATAGAAAAAGTGGTTTTGATCGTGCAAAATGCCTAAGGAACCGCCCAGCGTTACAAAGGCTTTCGCCTTAAGCTGCCAAATGGCATAACCATCCCAGTCAATGCCGAGCGCCAGCCCCTGCCAAACCATCACATAAAATGCTATCCCCAGCACGCTCCACGCCATAATGGAAAGCACGCGCTCTTGGGCAAAACGGGAGACAGGCGTTTCTATCCGCCTTGCGGAGGCTTTTTGTTGCCCCTTTAAAAAGATGCGCGCTCCGGCCCAAGAAAGCAGCACTCCGGCTCCAAGCCCTACATAGCCCTCCCAGAGGGCTAAATGTCGTGTTAGAAACGCGATTGGGGAGGCACAACAGGCCAACATGGCCGCTCCCACCAGATGTGACATGCCAAGCTCGCCCCACCAAGTCGCCATCACCCGCGTAGGAGAGACCGCTCTGAGAGCGCACCACCCCATTACCATCAACACCCCTAGGCTCACAAGCCCGAAGAACGCGGAGAGAGAAAGAGAGAAGAGGCTGCGAGGCTTCTGCGAATGGAGGCGAAGACCACGATAGTTTGAAGAAGCATAGAGCGAGGCGCGCTGCGCCCGTCCTATGAGCCGCCAACCGGGCGGAATAGGCTGCGTTTGCGCCGCCTCATAGGCAATGCAAAGCCCATAACGTCGGCTCGCGTTTTGTGGCAGAACATCCCAAAACAGATCGAAGTTGCGCGGCAAGACAAGGTAATGCAGACGATAGTCGAACCAGATGGCGTTAGGGTTGCGATGCGAGAGCAGCAGGACTATGGAACCCGGTTTCGGGTCTAGAGCCTCTATCTGTCGCGCCACCCACTGTGCGGTCAGCTCGTCCGGGTTGCTTTTCCATGCCGCCTCGAGGATGGCCGTGCGTCGCCAGGCGGCTATGGTGTTGATGAAGGCCACCAGTAAAGATGCATAGAGCAACACCGTAATCATTTTCTTACAGTGCGCCTGCAAGGGTCTCTTATGTTCCAACGACCTATCCCTTTATTTAACCGTCGAAAGCCAATCTTTTCATCGGCAGGAACTTAGCACTTCGATGATGAACTCTATTTTAACATCGAACCCTTTCAAAACTGCCAGGAGGAACAGTTATGACCCGTCCCAGACGATGGGAAAAGGTCTGCTTTATGTTTGTGCCGCTTCTGCTTAGCTTTCTCTTCACCACGCTTCCGTGCCAAAAAGGAAGCGCCCGTGTGCGTATGCGCCTAGACGATAACTGGCGCTTTCATTTGGGCGATATACCCCCCAACCTGCAGGGAGTGCCTATTACTCTATGGCATTGGCAGCAAGGCGAAAACGATCCGAAGGATGTCATCACCTACTCAAACCCACAGTTCGACACCTCCAGCTGGAACACGGCCACGCCAGGACAGGATACGTTCCACGGCAGAGTAGGCTACAGCTGGTATCGCACCCTTTTGCCTTCTGTCTCCTACCCCCGCCCCATGCTTCACTTTGAAAGCGTGGACGACAACGCAACGGTCTATCTGAACGGCAAATTCCTTCTTCACCATGAAGGCTGGGACGACCCTTTCGACGTGCCTCTACAGAGCGCATGGCGTCCTAAAGGTCCAAATGTCCTTCTGGTGCTGGTGCAAAACACGGCCGGCGCAGGCGGCATCGGCAACACGCTCCTCATGCCCTACGTCAATCAGGATGCCGCTCGCGGTCCCGCCCTTCCCTCCTACAACGATAGCCAATGGCGCGTGGTTCATCTCCCTCACGATTTCGTGGTTGAGGGCAACTATGATGAACATGCCGATGGCTCCCATGGATTTCTGCCAACCAACGTGGCGTGGTACCGCAAACGCTTCTACATTCCTGCCTCTGCCAAAGGAGAGAGCGTCTGGATTTACTTTGAAGGCATCTACCGAGATAGCCGCTTCTGGCTGAACGGGCATTTTTTGGGGCGACATCAGAGCGGATATATCGGCGTGCGCTACGACATCTCCCCATTTGTGCGCTATGGGGCATGGAACGTGCTTGCCGTGCGCGTGGATGCGCGCAGCGCCGAGGGGTGGTGGTATGAGGGAGGCGGAATCTACCGCCATGTCTGGCTTACCATCGCTAACCCGCTACATATCGTGCCATGGGGAGTGTTCGTCACCTCCAAACTGCCGTCCTCTCATCAAGCCCTGCTTACCATCCAAACGGGTGTTACCAACCAATCCAAACAGGCTCGCTCGGTTCATCTCCTCTCGCTCATCCTCGACGCCGCCGGCAAACCGATAGCGCGTGCTACCTCAACACTTTTTGTTCCTCAAGGGCAGACACGTCGGATTGTTCAAAACATCTCCTTAGTTAACCCGCATCTCTGGTCGCTTGACTCGCCCTATCTCTACACGGCCATAAGTCGCATCGAACAGGGAGATGATGTGCTTGACGAGGTGAAAACCGAGTTCGGCGTGCGCACCATCGAGTTTCGCGCCGATACCGGCTTCTACCTCAACGGCAAGCCCGTTAAGCTCAAGGGAACCTGTAACCACCAAGATTTCGCCGGTGTCGGCATCGCCATGCCCGATAACCTCTTATGGTGGCGCATCGCAAAACTTAAGGAGATGGGGTCGAACGCCTATCGGTGCTCCCATAACCCGCCTTCCGAAGAGCTGCTGACCGCCTGCGACCACCTCGGAATGCTTGTGATGGATGAGAACCGGCACTTAGGGGATGTCTATACGCCCAAAACCCCCCACGGGGCTCCCTACTCGAACCTTTCCGATCTCGCGGCGATGATTCAACGTGACCGAAACCATCCCTCCATCATTATGTGGTCTATGTGCAACGAGGAGCCACTACAAGGGACGGAGGAGGGAGCACGCATCTTTGCCGCGATGAAGAAAGTGGTTCTCGCGCTCGATCCAACGCGCCCGGTGACCTGCGCGATGAACGGGGATTGGGGCAAAGGCATCTCGAATGTGGAAGACCTCCAAGGCGGAAACTATAATCCCGGCGGGTACGATTGGTTTCACCAGCATTTTCCCGATAAGCCCTTCTTTTCCAGTGAGGCGGGCAGCACCGTATCCGATCGGGGCATCTATGAAAACGACCCTCAAAAGGGGTATGTAAGCGCCTATGACCTCAATGCCCCCCCTTGGGCACAAACCGCCGAAGATGCCTGGCGTCCGGTGGCCGAAAGGCCCTTCGTCGCCGGATGCTTTATATGGACGGGCTTTGACTATAGTGGGGAACCAACTCCCTATTGGTGGCCCTGCGTGAACTCGCACTTCGGCATCATGGATATGTGCGGCTTTCCAAAAGATAACTACTATTACTACAAAGCGTGGTGGGGAGATAAACCCATCGTCCATATCCTTCCTCACTGGAACTGGCAGGGACAGGAGGGGAAACCGATCTCGGTTTGGTGCTATAGCAATGCCGACGCAGTGGAGCTGTTTCTCAACGGGCAGAGTTTAGGCAAGAAACCCATGCCGAAATGGGGCCATGTGGAATGGAGTGTGCCCTATCGCCCCGGCACGTTAGAGGCGAAAGCCTACGATGCCTCTGGCCAAATCGTAGCGACCGACATCGTCGAAACAACCGGCCCCGCCGCGGCCCTGCGGCTTCTACCAAGCACAACCACACTCCCCGCCGACGGCGAGGAGGTGGCGCTCATTGAGGTAGATGTGGTGGATTCTCAAGGGCGCACAGTTCCCACTGCCGACAATTTGGTTCATTTCCAAGTGACGGGTGCCGGAACCATTGCCGGTGTTGGGAACGGCGATCCGAGCTGCCATCAGCCCAACATCGCCGACTACCGCAGCGCCTTCAACGGGAAGTGCATGCTTCTGGTAAGAGCTGGAGAACATGCAGGCCTCATCCATGTGCAGGCCTCAGCCGATGGACTTACACCGGCCGAACTCACCATAACCACCACCCCCTCGGCGATGAAATAGGTGTAAGGGTAGGCCTCGTGTCTACTTTTCTCTGTAGAAAGCAAAGGCAACCAAGAAAGGAGCGAACAGAAGATGCGGTTGTGGTACAAGCAGCCTGCGCGCGCCTGGGAAGAGGCGCTACCGCTAGGCAATGGGCGTTTGGGCGCGATGGTGTTTGGCGGATGGCCTACCGAGCGACTGCAATTGAATGAAGACACCCTCTGGTCGGGTGCCCCACGCGATTGGAATAACCCGCAGGCGCGTGAGGTGCTTCCTGAGGCGCGCCGTGCCCTGCTGGCCGAAAACTATCACGAGGGGGATGCGCTCTGCCAGAAGATGCAAGGCCCCTACAACGAGTCTTACCAGCCTCTCGGCGATCTCTATCTGGACTTCGAGCCGGGGCAGGCACCGCCCGAAGACTATGTGCGAGACCTAAACTTAGACACGGCGATTGCCACCGTTCGCTACCGGCTTGGTGCCACCCAATTTACGCGCGAGGTCTTCGTTTCTCATCCTGCCCAAGTCATCGTGATGCGTCTGGCCTGCGATTCGCCCGGAGGCCTTACCTTCACGGTGCGTCCCACCAGCCCGCATCCCTCAACGCTCGAAGTCGTCTCCGCCGATACCCTTCTGCTGCAGGGGCGCTGCCCGGCACATATCGCTCCAAACTACCTCAACGCGCCGAATCCGGTTATCTACTCCGACACCCCGGACGGGCCGGGCATGCGTTTCGCCCTCTATGTGCACGCGAAGGCAAAGGGCGGGCATCTCCAAGCTGCCGCCAACGGGCTCCAGGTGGAGGGGGCAGAGGAGGTCGTGCTCATTCTATCGGCCGGTTCGAGCTTTAATGGTTTTCGTAACCCGCCAAGCACCGATGTCAAAAGCGCCATCGCCCGCGCCCATGCCCCCCTAGCCAAAGCCCAAGGACGCACCTACGAGGCGCTTAAGGAGGAACATGTTCGCGATCACCAAAGCCTGTTTCACCGCGTAAGTCTCGATCTAGGCTCTTCTGAAGGGGAAATGTTGCCCACCGATGAGCGACTTGTGCAGAGCAAACACCGCCCCGACCCGGGTTTGGCGGCGCTGCTTTTCCAATACGGCCGCTACCTGCTCATCGCCTGCTCACGCCCCGGAACGCAACCGGCGAACCTGCAAGGCATCTGGAACCACGAACTGCGCCCGCCTTGGAGTTCCAACTACACGCTGAACATCAATGCCGAAATGAACTACTGGCCGGCGGAAAGCTGCAACCTTTCGGAATGCGCCGAACCGCTCTTTACGTTCATTCGTGAGCTTTCCGAAAATGGACAGAAGACGGCTCGCATCAACTACGGAGCGCGCGGATGGACGGCCCACCATAACGCCGATCTCTGGCGGCAAACGGCTCCCGTTGGAGAGGGGCGAGGCGACCCCGTGTGGGCGAACTGGCCCATGGGAGGCGCCTGGCTCTGCCGGCATCTTTGGGAGCACTTTCTCTATACCCATAATGTCCACTTCTTACGTGAGTTCGCCTATCCCCTCATGAAGGGAGCAGCAGAGTTCTGCCTCGACTGGCTCATCGAAGATGGTAAAGGGCACCTCGTAACGGCTCCCTCCGTCTCGCCAGAGCTGCGCTTCATTGCGCCCGACGGACAGTCGGCCGCTTCTAGCGTCGCCACTACCATGGATATGGCCATTATTCGCGAGCTGTTCGGCCACTGCATCGAGGCGGCCGAGGTGCTTAAAACCGATCCGGAGTTTGTCGCACAGTTGCGCAGCGCACGGGCACGACTTTTGCCTTATCAGATCGGATCGCAGGGGCAGATTCAAGAGTGGTACAAAGATTTCCCGCCGACCGACCCTCACCATCGCCACATGTCGCCTCTCTATGGGCTATTTCCCGGCAATGAGATAACCCCCGATGGAACACCGGAACTGGCCCGGGCGGCTCGCCGCTTTATGGAGATACGCGGTGACGCCGGCACCGGCTGGTCGCTGGCGTGGAAAATTAACCTTTGGGCCCGCCTGCGGGATGGCGACCACGCGCATAAATTGGTGAACGATCTGCTTACCCCGGTGGATGTAACCGGCATACAGGTGCACGGTGGCGGGGTCTATTTAAACCTGTTCGATGCGCACCCGCCTTTCCAAATAGACGGCAACTTTGGGTTTACCTCCGGCGTGGCCGAGATGCTCCTGCAGAGCCATGAAGGCTACATCGCGCTGTTGCCGGCGCTACCTACCGCTTGGCCTAAGGGTTCAGCTCGTGGGCTTCGCGCTCGCGGCGGTTTCGAGGTGGACATCACCTGGAATCAAGGCACCATGACGGAGGCGAAAGTGCGCGCGCTGCGCTCGGCTCCATGCCATATACGAGCTGCAGCAAGAATGGCCGTCCTTCATAAGAGCAAACGGCTAACACAGAGCGATGAGGAGGTGCGTTTCGAGGCGCAAGCCGGTGAGGAGTACACGATCTCTGTGATCTCCTAGTTCGCGTCCGAATCTGCCGGCAACAACAACGTGCTACCCAAAAGCACACCCACAAGCGCCCCACCTGCCATGCTCGATGTGGCTAAAACGGGGTTAAAACAGCCCACAACGATCGTTGCAGCCCACATCGCCTGCAGGGTAATGTGGTATAGTGAGCGTCCTTTGATAGCTCTTACTATAAGATAAACGGCCAGCAAAAAGAGCACGCCCCCTATCACGCCGAACTGCTCTAGCCACTGCAGTAACAGATTCTCAGGGTCGTACGCCACATAGTCTACAATGTTATCCTCAGTAGCCAAAGAGATGTAGCCCAAGCCGGCTCCAAAAAGCCAGTGCTTCACAAAGACGTGGAAACCGTGGCGCCACAGGCGCAGATGGCCTAGAGAGGAGCGATCGGTCGAAACTCGATTAATATGCCCCCACAACCGCATCCCGTTGATGAGCAGAATTGCTCCTAAGGAGGCCGTTATCCCGCCCCAAAACCAAGCCGATCTCAACGGGCTTTGCCTACGCTGTTCTGTGACCTTCCACAACATCCAAACGGTTGCGACAGCGAGGCCCAGCGCCGCGGCACGGCTGCCGGAGAGCGCCATCAGCCCCATTAGCCCGAAAAAACAGAGACCGCTCAGCGCTCGCTGCCAAAGCGGCCTCGGCTCCCGCAAGAACAGGTAGGTTATCGGCAACGCCGCCGCGGACAGCAACCCTAGCGTGTTCGGCGCGTCGAATGTGCCTCCGGCACGCCGAACCGTTCCCGAAACCACAATATGCTTGGCATGAAGGTAGGCAGTAAAGGCATAGCCCCCCTGAAGCAACACCAAAACAAGCAACAGAGCGAGCGCATACCGCAAACGGCCACAAAGGCGCGTTGCCAACAGCCCAGCTCCAATAGGTGCTAAGAGGTAAAGACAGCAACGCAGCGCGCCCAAGCGCAAAGGCGGGTAGAAGCAGTAGAGAATGTGCACCGCAAAGAGGCCCCCTAGTAGCAGCCAAAGCCTCTGCGCGTTCGCATCCGCTCGGCTCACTCTTTCGTAGGACAGCCAAACCAGAGCGATGATCGGCAAAAGCAAGACCTCCTGTCCCAAAGTGAAATAGATGCCATCCTGTTCTAGGAAATCGTAGGTCTGAAGGGGCAGCAGGCGGCCAAGGAAGGTGTCGGGCAGGAGGAAGAAGGCTAACACAATAACAGCCAGGCCGATGCGTAACGGCCAAATGACAGAGGCCGAAAGGCGCTTCATGGCCAACGATGATGTCGCGAGCGTCATTGTTTTTCCTTAACGAGAATCACGCCATCCCATCGGCGCTGCAAGTATCCATAACTCCAGTTGGATATATAGTAACGTCCCGGCCCTACGGGGTCGGCAACGGTTACTCCGGAATCGGTATATCCAATCAACGCGATGAAGTGGTTGCAATCTACATGAAGAATACCCAAAACCCTCCTTCTTTTCAAAGCCCAAACGGTCATCGCATAACCGGTCAGGCGGACTCGATAGTGGGCAGCAACACTTTGCAGCGTTGCCATATCACAGACTCCGCGCTCACTCTTAGGGAAAAGAGACGTGTAAACTCTGTCTTCACAGTGGCAGAAGAGCGGCACAGGGCGTCGGCTAAAACGTTTGTATTCGTGGTTCTCAAGCGTATCGCCATCTCAACCAACTCCTTCAAAGCAGGTGTTAACGGATTATCTCTTTTTGTTTCGTTGCTTGTGTGCCTATCTTTCCCTTGCTTAGACACCTCTTTGTTTTCGCCTCCATCCAATAAAAATGCCGGAAAGAATCAGCACCAGAGCGGTAAGGCTGCTGATAAATAGCCAAGCAAAGAGGTAGTGTCGCTCATTGGCCTGAACCGATCGAGGGTCGAGTACCCATCCTTTATCGGTAACATGATAGGTCAGATGCTTATCCACATCATACACGTCGGAGCCAACCGGCAATTTAGGCGTGAATAGACTATCAGGAACATCGAAGGAATAGCGAATGTCCTTGAACTCTTCAACATCCGTTACCTCCGGCGTACTGCCGTGTTTTGCTTCTAGATGCACTATCTTACATTTAGTAGGTAACCAAACACCGTTGAGCAGCATAGCTTGCTCGCAAACCGCACGAGTCTCTGTTGTTACATCACCTCCGCTTCCTCTCATGCTGCTGCGTACGGCGATATAACTGTATTTGGGCGCAATCCAAAACTGGTAATGAAGCGCGTGGATTTTGTCATCTCCATCAAGTATATACAACTGACCGAATTGGTTATCATAGATCATTTTTGACACATGAAATGGAAACTCAGAAACCGTGTCGGCGTTCCAGCCCACTTCAAACGTATAGCTGCAGTCTAAGGGGGAGGCCCAGGTAGCAGCTTGTGACCTATTCTTCAATGTATCCGTCAATTTGGAGGTTGTGCTTAGTCTCGATATCGAATTTTGCTGCTTTCCATCGTATATTTCCGTATCCTCTTCTTGTGCTGAGTCTTGGAGCGGCAAAAAATGGCAATATACTTTATTCCCTTTGTAAGCAACTTCAATCTGATCTGTAACTACCGGAGGTTGGAGTGGAATATGAAGAGGTGCATTCTGCAAAGGGCCTAAATCGCTGGGGTTCACACTAGGCTGCCCAGAATCCATCGTTCGAGTCACTTTGATACATGTCACGCGTATTGGCGGAAACTGCTTTTTGGCCTGAATTAAAGCTTGCCGAATATCTCGTACACTTAGCGCTTTCTGAGGCATCGGAGATGGTCCGCCATTTTGGGCGCGTGTAGGAAGATAGAGTGCGGTAATCAAAAAAACACTAATCATCGCCACAGTGGTGCGGAACATCTCCTGCCTCCTTCAAAGCAGTGAAAGCATTAGGCCTCCACCTCGCTTAGACACCTCTTTGTTTTCGCCTCCATCCAATAAAAATGCCGGAAAGAATCAGCACCAGGGCGGTAAGGATGCCGATAAATAGCCAAGCAAAAAGGTAGTGTGGAACCGATTGCACCATTTCGGTACGTGGATCATTGTATCTTATACCGCCAGGCCCTATCACATAGCGAGCATGCCTGTCTAGATCAAAGACAATAGAGCCTTCAGGCAGGTGGACTTCAAAGAGACTATCGGGCACATTGTTGAGTTCGTACTGGGCATCGGTCATCGCCTGTTCTCCATAAGCCACTTGTCTCCCTCTTTGACTGCCGTATTTTATAACCCTGCAGATCGTGGGAAGCCAAACACCCTCGATGGGTTTAAAGTCGCTACATACCACGCGAATTCGCTCTCTTCCCTGAATAACAGTGCTCGCCCGAACGGCTGCCCAACCGTAGTTAGGGGCAAGCCATAAAAGATGAGTAAAACCCTGAGGCGTCTTACAGCTAATTTCGTAGAGTGTGCCGGCTACGGGATCGGACAGCACGGTAAGAATACGGCCGTTTTCCTTGTGTAGTGTGTCGGCCAACCAATCTCCAAAAGGGCGATAGGCACATGTAAAGGGCGAACCAGGCAATACATAACTATTAGAGACCTCGTCATAGATCGGCTGTCTCTTACTTTGGACTTCAAGCTGATGAAACCTTTGCCCGTCATAAACTTCGATATTCTTTTCTGACACTCCATCTTGTGGCTCTTGGAGAAGGTAGAACTTCTTACCCTTCTCAGCCCACGTTCTAGACTCAATAACTTTTGCAACAATGACATTGTTGCCTGCGCTCTTTACCAGGGCGTCGAAGGCAGGAGTACTGGACTGTCGGTACTTATAGCTTACTTGAACCGACTGTATACGCTGTTGGACTTGTTGGCAAGCGTTCTCGATTTGCTCAATTGAAATCGGTTGGGAGCGATTCACGGTTTGGCCTAAGGCTATCCCCGTTGCAAACTCTAACAATAGGCCGATACATGCGCTTAGGAAAAGATGAAATGCTATCATTTCGGAATCCTTTCAGAAAGGAGTGCATAGGATACGAGGGGAGCAACCGAGTCGCCCCCTAAAGGACACAACAGTGTTGCAAACACAACGCTGTTGCCCACATACTTCTAGCGCTACGCAGGGTTGCAAGCGCTTTTGAAGAGAGCATGTGGGTAACAAACACATGCGCCTGTGGGTCGGTTGTACCAACCCCATAGAGGCCAATCGTCAGCCCTATCACCGGATGTTTTTCATTTGACCTTTGCTTAGACACCTCTTTGTTTTCGCCTCCATCCAATAAAAATGCCGGAAAGGATCAGCACAAGAGCGGTAAGGCTGCTGATAAATAGGCAAGCGAAGAGGTAGTGCCATGATTGGACATGTCCAAAACGGGCGTCGGGAAGAGTCCCACTCGGCGTGATGTGCCACATCTGTTGTTTGTTTTCATCATACCGTATAGAACCTACAGGCAGTTGAGGTGAAAAGAGGCTATCCGGGACGTCATTGAAGGAGTATGTTATATTCTTGAATTCCCAAAGAAAAGACGCCTCCAGCTTTCCATGCTTTAGGGCTCCTTCGAGCATTGAGCACCTCGTGGGTACGCATTGACCAGCTGTCCGCTCTGCTTTGGTGCAGGAGTAGACGACTTCGATAGACGGATGCGATAAGATTTGATCCTCTACTCTAACCGCCATATAGTTCCATCCGGGTGCGAGCCAGCAGCGCACAAGCTCCTGAGACGGCTCTATCTTCCCCTCTATCTCATACAGCATGCCGAACTCTGGATCATGAGTCGTCTGCACTAGTCGAAACGGGTAGCGCTGTACCAACATGCCGATCTACTCCCCATCAAGGCGATAACAACCGAGAGGAGAGGGCACTTCGCTCTTTTGTTGCTGGTACACGATATGATCGTAGTATGCCACGTGTGTCTTTGTCTGAATTGGGGAGAGCATGTGGCGCTGCCCGTTTTTGAAAATCTCATAGTCCTCCATCCCACTATTGCCTTGTGGAAACACGTGAAAGTAGACCATTCCGTTTTTTGTGGCCCAGTCCACATGGGACATGCTCTCGGTTTTGCCTGTTCGGGGAGAGAGGGTGATCCAATCGTACTGCACCCGCAACTGTTTAAGACTCTGTATCTGAGCCAGTAATCCCGCCTTAATCTGATCCAAAGAGAGGCTGTCGGAAGAAGGCTGCGCAAAGACGATACCTGTCTGGACAAGGAGAGCCAGGCCTAAGAAAAGCGCGCGAAGCAAGCGTAAAAGCGTTGAGTGCATTTTGCTTTCTCCTAAAGACTCTCGCTAGCGAGGCAGATGCCGTGCTTGCCTCGCTAGCTAAAGGAAGTAGTTAGGCTGATCCACACATTTTTCATTGCATCCATCTCTTCGCATAGCACACCGACAGGAAAGGCGATGAGGAAACTGCGGATATTCTCTTGCGCTCGTTTGCTCATCTTTTACTTCCTTTATTCCTACTTGCATCAAGTATAACAAGAGTTTTTATCCGAGTCAAGGCTTACAATATACCCTACGGATACATTTTAGTCTCCTCTTTATGAAGTTTCTGTTAAGGAGGGCTACATACCTCTGGCGCCTCTAAAATAAAAAAACCCTCTGCTATGGCAGAGGGTATCTACACACCAAACAGTTGGCTTTACTTATCGCCTTCTGCTGCGTTCTCGATGGCGGCCTGGGCGGCGGCCAAACGCGCAATGGGCACACGGAACGGCGAGCAGGAGACGTAGTCCAGCCCAATACGATGACAGAACTTCACGCTATCGGGGTCGCCGCCATGCTCTCCGCAGATTCCTAACTTGATGTCCGGCCTCACCCGTTTGGCCGATTCGGTGGCCATGCGC
>NZ_DATGKU010000250.1:0-5798 GCF_035294505.1 Chthonomonas sp.
TATCCAGACCGGTTTGTTGGGTGACGTTTTGGAAGTGTCCTTTACCGTCATTATGGAAGAGGGCGAGGGTGGGGCCGACGAGGAGGATATCGAGGTTGCCGTCGTTATCGAAATCGAGGAAGGCGCATCCGTTGCCGATGGATTGGAGGATGTTGAGAGGTCGAGGGCCGGGGATGACCCACCGATAATCCAAACCGGCATCGGCGGACACGTCAATAAAGCGCGGTCCGTTTGGCGGATCGGTAGGGTTGTTAGCACGACAGCCGGCACATCCGAGAAGAGAAAGGGCAAGCAGTTGGCGGCGAGAGAGGCGTGCGGCATTCATGGCGCAGCTCCGGCAGCAGAAGAGGAAGACGGGGTGGGAGTTGGCATCGCATTGATTTTGGCAATGAGGGCTTCTAGCTCTTGTCGGGCTACCTGTAACTGCGGCGCGCGAAGAAGCAGCAGACGATAATCGCGAAGCGCCTCCATGAGGTAGCCGTGTCGGGCGTGCAGACGTGCAAGTTGTAGGCGAGCCTCTATATCGTTAGGGTATGTGGCGATGTGTTCACTTAACGCTCTCTCCTTAAGCCGATAAGCCACAAGAGCCTGGTGCTTTTGTGCGGCTTGGCGGTAGAGGCTTGTCAGCCCCAAGTGCCGATAGACGTTGCTTAGGTCGAACTCTAGGGACTCATCGTTTGGATTTAGCATCTCTGCTGCCTCCAGCCAAGAGCGTGCTTTCAGCCAGTTGTCCTCAGCTGCGTAGCTTTGACCGAGAGCGTGAAGAGCATCGAACACCCCTTGTGGTGTAAGAGTAGCACGCAGTGCAAGCGCTTGCAGCAGTTGTGCCCGAGCTGCCTCGTAGTCATTGGGGGAGTGGGCGATGCGTAACCGTATCTTCCCTAATTCCAGGTGGGTTATGCCCTGCTTGGGCGCTTCGAGCACACCGGTATCCAGTTCCTGAAGAGCCTCTGGAAAGCGATTCAGATCGGCTAAAGCCACTCCTAAGCTGGTGTGTGAGCGCCAATCCTTGGGTTGTAAACGAAGGGCGTGTTGGAAAGCGACAACAGCTTTTTCGTCGTCTCTTTGCGCTTGCGCAGATATACCAAGAAGCTGCCACGCTTCCAGCAGTTTTGGATCGAGCGTCGCGGCCTGTTGTGCCTCGGTACAGGCGGTTGGAAAGTAGCCGTTTTGGTAGAGCAGAAGCCCCATCATGAGATGGGGATAGGCGCTCTTGGGGTGTTGTTGCAGAAAGCGATTGAGCACATCGTAAGTCTGCTGAGGCCCCATCTGCTTGATGGCCAGGGGCGTCCATGCCTTCCAGGCAGAGGCGTAGTTGGCGTTCAGGCTTATGGCCTGCCAATAGGCCTGAAGCGCTTCCGGTAGCTTTTGAAGTTCTTCCTCACGTTTGCCCAAGTAGTAAAACGCTACAGGGTTGTTGGGATGCTGCTGAACATAGTTTTTAAGTTCAGACAGGGAGGCACGATCGAACTGCGGCCGCTGTGTTGCGATGAAATAGATGGCGCCGCCAAGGCCTGTAATGAGGAGGGCTAAAACAACGCGGAGCGTATAGCGGCGACGAATATGGGTGGTGGAAGCTGTTTTGGAGGCTTGATAGGATGGCGTGGCAGGTTCTGGTGCACTCATGGTTGAGCTAGGTCCGAAGGGTGATCGGGAAGAATAGCTTGCAGTTCATGCTGGGCTTGTTTCTCTTCCTGATGGTGCGATAGAAGGTAGGCATACTCGCGTGAAGCATCTACCACATCCCCATGCGAGGCATAGAGGCGCGCAAGACGTAAACGGAGGGCAGGGTTATTCGGGGTAGCGGCTATCTGAGCGGAGAGCTGTTTGATCTGTAGTTGGTAAACAAGCAGCTGTTGGTGACGCGACATAGCAATAGATGCCAACTTATGGTTACCTAAGGCTGTATAAGCGTGGGCGAGATCAAACTGGATTTGTGGGTTGGCCGGTTCCAACTTTTGTGCGCGGAGGAGCCAATTAAGCGATGCTTGTGGCCGTCCCTGTTGAAGGTCTAGCTCGCCCAATGTTTGCAGGGTGGCAAAAAGTTGGGGAGGTGACATAAGGTCTTCATGCAGCAGGGCAGCGTGAAGATATTGCCGCGCTTGGTTGGCATCTTGTGGGGTGGTGCTGCGTTTTGCATAGCACTGCCCGAGGTCTAGAAGCGGCGCCGGCTGATTTGGCGCCGCCCTGGTCGCCCTCTCTAGAACAGGTATAGCATCCATGTAGCGACATTCGTGCAGGAGCGCTTCGCCCAGGCCGGTTAGAGGTCGCCAATCGGCAGAGCGGAGCTGTTGGGCCTGCTTAAAAGTGGCTTCGGCATGGGCGTAGTCTGCTTGTTGGAGTTGGGCTTGTCCAAGCAGGATGAGGGCTTCAAAGTTGGAAGGTTGCAGATGAAGCGCCCGCTGCGCATATTCTTGGGCACTTGCCGGGTAGTTCCAAAGCATGTAGACTTTGGCAAGTTGCACAAGAGCGGGCACACTATGAGGAAACTGTTTAAGGTAAGCAAGCAAGATCATCTGTCCACCGATAGGGCCTTTGACATAGGTGGCATTTTGTGCCCAACCAAGCCAATCGGTCTCGCTGGTAGGTCGAAGCTGCACGGCCTGCCAGTAGGCTTGCATGGCCGTATGGTAGTCCCCAATCTCTTGGGCGCGCTTGCCGAGCAGATGTTGTACATCGTAGTTGTGTGGGTCTTTTTGTGCCATCTCCTGCAACTCTTGTTCGCTTGCATTTTGGAGGGCACGAAGTTGCAGCAGATGCTGTAACCTAGGGACAGCGTAGATGCCCAGAAGGATGAGGAGAAGGCCAAAGAGCAGGCGAGTTCTTCTGGATACTCTAACTTGAAGGGAAGGTTTCAGCAAGTTTTCCATACTCTCTTTAGCCTTCGCGCGCACGGCCTTAATGGGGAGAGTTCGTTTTGGGGGCGCTTTGCACGTTCTGCATTTTCTGTTGCATCTGCGTCATTACGCGCTGGTAAAGCGCCTTCTGTTCCTGCGTCATTTTGGAGGGATCGGCTTTCAGCGAGGCGACAGGAGGTTTTGTATCCCCATTTACATAGCTGTGCGAGCTGCAACCTTGAGCCAACAAAAGACAAACTCCCGCCAGCAAAACAGCGAATTTTCGTTTCTCAGACCAGGTTTTCAGTAAGAGCATAAGGTTTGTAACCTCCGCAGCGAGTATTAAACGAACTTACCAACGCGGTAGGACTATCCTACCGCGTTGGTAACAACCGGCTTAGCGAGTGGCATCCCACATGTTGTTTTGGGGCTGGTTCACCGAATCTGGGTCGGTGGCCACCGGCTTCATGGCTTTAGCATGCCCGTCCACAAAGACGAAAGTAGCCATACCATTGTGAGGCGAGCTGACAGCGCCATCTGGGCCGTAGGGATAGGGGTTCGGTTTGCCGCCGGAGTAGCGTGAGGGAACGCTCACCGCACTACCGTCGGGAATGTAGGTACAGGGCCAGAAGTCTCCCATGTTTTCAAATATCTGGGGTGCGTCCATACTGAAAGTGTTGTCTAGCCAGCCTGTGGCCTTGTAGACATCCCTATCGAGCTTTTCGGCCACGAGGATGGTGCTGGCGGGTTGAGTGACGCGTGCTAGAGAGCTGGTATTGGCGGGTTGAATCCATGCATCTCCAACGTTCGCGCTATCGTTCCATGCCCAACCTAGCACCCCTTTGAAATATTGCCCGCCCACGGCGCTGTTGGTAACGTAGGTATTGGCGGCGTAAGAGATGGGAGTTCCTTCCCAAGTTTGACCAGCAGTGGTGTTGTCGTCCGGGCAGTGATAGGCTCCTGCCTCTTTCACGTAGGGGTAGACGGTGAGCGACCAGCCTTGATTCATCCATCCCGTATCCATATCCCCATAGCCCATGGGGAAGTTTTCGTCGTAATCTTGCACATACATTTCGAGTGCAAGCCCGATCTGTTTGGCGTTGCTCACACAAGTAATAGCTCGTGCCTTCTCTCGCGCTTGGGCGAAGACGGGGAACAGGATCGCTGCCAGTATCGCGATAATTGCGATAACGACAAGCAGCTCGATCAAGGTGAAGGCTTTGTGATAAGTTTGAGCTTTCATCGTTGAAACATTCCTTTCCATGCACTGTTGATGATTTTTAGTAAAGCGCTTTACTTCAGTTGAGACACACCCATTCTTCTCATTCGCTTGTTTCTTGTTTAGCCGCCACGTGAGAAGATGGACAGGTAAACCGCTTTACTCTATTATACACTATTTCCTCATCGTACGCAACTCTTTACAACTAAACCCCTCCATGCAGACTCAAATCGAGACAATGAGAGGAGATCGGGCAGGACTCCATGATCAACTGCCAATGCAAATACGCCCAATTCTATTCGCGGTAGGGTGGCAGCGTGTCGTTGGGAAAGAGGGTCTCTGCCTCTATTTCGTAGGCTATGGCACGACGCTTATCGCCATCGCTTCCCAGCAGCCCCCAGTTCCCCTCCGCAGCCAAAGAGAGCAGAATCATGCCATCAAGCTTCTCTGGAGCATCGTAATCGGTTTCCGTAAAAGCACGTCCACTCTTTTGGGCATAGCGGGCAAAACAGTCGCGAGCTTGCTTGACATCCCCAAGACGATAGTAGGCAAACGCCAGGTAAAGCGACACCATGGAGTCTTCAGGCTCTAGCTGTTCGCTCTGTTTAAAGGACTTTAGTGCCTCGGCCACCTTGCCCTCTTCCAACTGAATCTGCCCCACTTTAAAAGCGATTTCCGCCTTTTGCGACCTACAAAAGGCTTCCAAAATCTCCTCGATGATCCGATCTTTGTGGGCAGGCCATAGAATGGGCGGCTTCCTGCTTTGAAGTTCCCCAAAGGGAAAGAGCATCATCTGAACGGTTTTTAGTAGCTCCTCACGAAAATTTGAGCTATCAAGACGTGCTAATGCATTTTTGTACAGTTTGAGGGCGTTTGCAAGATCGCCATTGTCATCGTCTTTTTGACCAACACTTGTGAGGTCGAATCTCATGCTCCACAGGTTGTTGAAAATCTGCTGTATGGCTAGGGCTTCGGATCGCGTGGTGCGAAAACCAACATCATTGAGAGATTCACGAGAGATGCGCCGACTCCATTGGGGTAGCCGAGGATAGTACGGACTTGCTTGCCAAAAGAGCCGACTATGGGGGAGGAGCGTCCAGTGGTCATGCGCGTGAGTAGCCCTTGCCTGCCAGTGCCAGGTGATCTCTTGGATCGGAATAGGGCATCCTCCTAACGGCCAAAAGAGCAGAAAATCATGAAAAGTATCGTTGACCTCTATCTCGGCGATGTTGGAAGAGTTGGGCGGAGGCGCTATACTAGGAGCATCAAAAAACGAGTAGGTCAGACCTACGGCAACGTAGAGCATGCCGTTATTGGGAAACAGAATTTGATCGTCTAACCCCGTTTGATTGAGGAATGGGACGGTAGCGAATCGATGATCGGCTAAAATATAGCGCCGATTTGGTTGGATGGTTTGACAAATGGAAAGAGAAGGAAACCCCCCCGAATCCGGTCGCGAGAAGGGGACGGGGACATCAATGCCATACAGAAGCAGAATGCCATAGGTATCCAGCACTCCTGAGTCGTCGAGAAGAGCCGTCGTATTGTTGGCGGCATCGTGGAGCACCCATGCGGAGAACGGATGCGTTATAACAGGATGCAGCACCGCAAAATCGGGGCTTGTGATCGTAAGATGATGAAACCCGCCTTTGGGCAGCGAATCGGGTGGTAACGCGATATCGAAGGTGCAGGTTACTCGATTATGACGGCTTGGGGTGCGAGTATAGAAATAGAATTCGTTG
>NZ_DATGKU010000251.1:0-3453 GCF_035294505.1 Chthonomonas sp.
GTGGGGCCTTGAGGGGAAGGGCGCCCTGCCCCAGAATATCTTGCGATTTTCTGGAGACCCCTGTATCGGCCTTGAGGGTTGGGGAGGGGCTTAAAGCCGATGACACAACTGTCATTTCGAGCCGAAGGCGAGAAATCTTGAATTTCAATTCCCACCGGTTAGGGAGGTGCTAGCGCACCGCGATGCAGCGGCCAGCGAGATAGGCAATTAAGCTGATGAAACAGGCTGCAAAGGTGCTGTCCGCTAGGACGCTCACCGCGAGGTGCCATCTCCCTGATAGGGGGTGGGGCTGGCAGAAACTGGAGCACCTCATGCACCGTGAATTTGCAAGGTGCAGGCGCACTGTCGTGGTAGGGGCAACATAAGACCGCATTGTATGAGAAAGGGCTGGAGTGGTAAAACAATGGGGGCGCCGTATAAGAAGAGAATCCCTTAAAAGGGTGCACACTTACCTGCAGAAAGGAGGTGCGGCGATTCCGCTACGTGCTTGGCATAGGGCGGTTTTCTCGCTGCCTTTTCCATGGAGATAGACCCAACCCAAAATGTAGAAACCAGCCCACAGATCGGAGAAACTACCGAATCGGAGGCGCCAAGGGCGATCGCTTCCGCGTTCTCCGATCGGCTAAGGCTACGTGATGGCCTGCTTTTGCTGCTGCTGCCCCTTATTGGGTTGCTTATAGGGTTCCGCACGGTTGCCATCGCCACACTGCCCCACATCCTTACACCCGACCCCGGCATCGTCTACCAAGAGGTTACGGACAGGCTTCCCATTCCGGCCCTACTCAACTGGAATCTCGCCCTCATTCAAAACCTTATCGATCTACGGGACATGCCGCTCCCCTTTCTCATCCTTCTCGGCTTAGTGGGAAGCATTCTTCTGCTCTATATAGCCCTTTGCCTCTTCAACCCAATCTATCGCCCGCTCGTGCTCGAACCCGCCACCAACGCTCCTTCAGCCGGCACGAATCATCTGTCGGGCACACTGCGCCTTCATAGACCAAACAGGTTTTGGCACGTTATTCTTTTGTGCGGCGTTCCCTTGCTTGCATTCTGGCTTCTCATCGGGGCACTCATGCCTCCGGCGGCGCCCATTCGTAAATACATGTTGGTGGCTGCCCCCTGGTCTCCCCTCTGGGCACTGCGTCTTGTGGCGCTTGGTGTGGCACTCTGGGTTGGGCTGCATCCGGAAGGGCTTCTTTGGGAAGGTTCCCTTAAAGAGAAGAAGACCCCTTTTCCTTACAAGACATTGCTTGTGCAGGGGGCGCTTTGGGGAGTCATCACCTGGATTTTTGCCCGTTTCACTGTGCCAAGTTCTCTTGAGCCGCTGCTTACTCGTCTACAGGCTTTAGGAACCTTCAATACGGCGGAATGGCGTTGGGTCGTTTCGCACTACCTCTTCTCCGTCGCCACTGCGTGGTTTGCTGCAGGGCTGTTTTTGCTGATTCTGGGCCGACCTGGCCTCGTTGCAAAGGCGCGTTTCGGGCTAACCGCTTTGACCGTCTTGGCTTTCTGTATCTCGTTCTGGCTCCAACGGCCCTTCTCTGCCTCGACGTTGGCCGCGCGTTTTGACCTCCAGCCTGATGTTCTCAATGCCATCTCGGTTCCCTACAGCCCTCGCCGCCCAGGCTCCGGAGTGCCGGATGGGTTGGCTGCCGCGCAGGCTTTAGCCAGACGGCTCTACCTTCCCATGGGGCAAAATTCCGCCCGACCCACACGAAGCGTGCTTCTGTTTCAGCCCAACGGCAACGTCGTTAACGTAACGCAAATGGGCTATACGATCAACGGCCTGAGCGCCACTCGCGAATCGGCTTTGAAAGCAAGAGACTTCCTCCTGAAGAAACACTATCACTCGGCGCTTTCCTGGATCGCCACAGAGCATCTCTTCGACTGCAGTGCCCTGCGTTTCGACACCACAAGCGCTCTCGACGTGCTGTTGAGCGATCTTTCCAACGGGCCTCATCTCAGCCGGGTGGGATCGGTTGTGACGACGCTCTTTTTCATCTGTGCGGCGACGCCTCAGAATCATGCCCTACTCGATAAGTGGGCAAACCCGAGGAATTTCGCTTGCCCTGATCGTTTCAGCAAACGTCTTATTGGCGACCTTTATCGTAGGTTTGGTGACGTTAAAAACGCCTTGAAGTGGTACCGTGCCGCCGATATGCCTTCCACCTTTATGGCCCGTATTCGGGCTGAACGCCCCCTGTTCCACACCGGAACCGTCTACGGTATCCTTCGACTAAACGGACGGCCTTTGGCGGGAGTACAGGTAGGTATCATGCCTTGGCGACTCAACGGTTTGCCGCCCCTGCAAGAGGTTCTACTGGCCAACGCATTTCACGAGGTGCTCGAACCCAACGGCAATGGGCCTCTGTTTCCGCCTTTTCACCCTATTCCCTTCGCCTTTCGATGGATCAGCGGTTCGGACGTAACGGATAGCAATGGCGCCTTTCGAATACAGAACCTCACGGAAGGGCAGTATCGTGTGGTGGTGGTGCTACCCCCCTCCATCCAGCTCAACCCGCCCTTCGACCCTCGCATCCGGGTGATGAATCCGCCTCTGCCCTTCTCCTTACACTATGCGAACCAAACCGTGAATCTCGGCATCATAGACATCTTTTACAGAGGTCCTATGGCTGCTCCTCGCTCCCCGGCTCAATCGTCACCTTCAGCATCCGGTCGCCCTGGCGCAGAGCCATCACGTTCTCCAGGCCCTCTATCACCTCTCCAAAAATAGCATATTTCATATCGAGATGGGAGGCCGGTGCCAATGTGATGTAGAATTGGCAGGAGGCGCTGTTGGGGTCTTGAGCGCGTGCCATAGCCACCATTCCCGCCTTGTTATGCTTTAGCTCCGGAGTGACCTCTAGAGGGATGGTATGCCCGGCATCTCCTGTGCCCGTGCCGAGCGGGCACCCCCCCTGAATGACGAAGCCGGGCACATACCGATGAAAAGTTAGCCCGTTGTAGAAGCCCTTTTCCGCAAGCTCGATGAAGTTCCTGGTGGTAATGGGTGCCAGACTTTCGTAAAGGCGAAAGCGAATGGTGCCTTTTGTTGTTTCTAAAACCGCAATGCGATCCGACATTTTTGTTTTCCTTCCTCTTGTTCGTAGAAACAGTGTACCTGCTTTGAAAAGAGGAACAACATACATGCCCCAACTCCGGTTTGTCTGTGAGATCAACGCTCCCCTCGAGCGCGTTTGGGAGTTTCACCATAAAATGGAGTACAACCCACCCCATGCCTTCACCGACAGACAGGAGGCAGGGCCGTTTCGCCGATGGCAGCACACCCATCGGTTGGAAGCCCTCAACCCTAACCAAACCCGCCTTTGCGACACGGTGGAATACGAGCTTCCTCTCGGAGGAGTGGGAGCGATGGGGGAGCGGATTTGGGTGAGGCGGCGTGTGGAGGAGCTGTTTGCCTATAGGCATCGGAGGACGAAGGAGGTTTTAGAA
>NZ_DATGKU010000252.1:0-2346 GCF_035294505.1 Chthonomonas sp.
TACAGGGTGTTGCATGAGTTTAGTGCAGAGGACGGTTTGGGGCGGAATGGGGATGGGAGCCATCCTTATGGTGGTTTGGTGTTAGGTTTAGGGGGTTGGTTATATGGGGAGACGTATGGGGGTGGTGGTTATGGGATGGGAGTGGTGTTTCGAGTGAGGGAGGATGGGAGTGGCTACCGGGTGTTGCACACATTTACGGGTGGTGTGGAGGGTTCTCATGCTTTGGGGAGATTGTTGTTATGGGGTGAGAAGTTGTATGGGGTATGTAGTGAGGGAGGGAGTTTAGGTGGGGGATGTGTGTTTGTGTTGGGAGTAGGTGGGGAGGGTTATAGGGTGTTGCATAGTTTTGGGGTAGATAGGGAGGGTTGGACGGGTTTAGGTAGCTTGGTGTTGTTGGGCAGCGAGTGGTTATATGGGGTAACGGAGAGTGGAGGCGTTGGTGGGCAGGGAGTGGTGTATCGGCTAAGGGCGGATGGGAGTGGTTTTAGGGTTGTGTACGAGTTTGGGAAGCGTTTAAGGAAGGTATCGGAGAGGTGATCGGGCTGAGGAGGCATCAAATTGAACCGGTAGTGTTCGATGTCAACTAAGCAAGCCGGTAAGAATGCGCTGAAGTGTTGAAGGATGGAAAGGGGTACTACAATGAGCAGATGGGGAACACAACGGGTATGGCTGGCTCTCTTGTTGTTATGGCCTAGCCCTTCCAAGGCTTTGAAGGCGGGGCCAATTTACTACACTCCTCCCACGCCGCTTTTATACAATCATCGGCTTGTGTTTTCCGTTCCGAAGGGCTGGCAACTGCTAAAAGCAACGGTGGGGTATTCTCGTGAAATACGTTCCCTCCCTATCTCCAAAGAGGGTCTTCTCCGTGACAGCCCTTTTTGGGATATGAATGGACTTACTCTTGTATTAGAGGCAAAGAACCACTCTAGGCAGTGCCTCACTCTCTGGGTACAATCGAATTGGCTGATGGACGGCAAAGACCTAGGCGACTTCACTCCACGCGCACCATTCCGCACCACTTCCGGGTTGAAAGGATGGTGGTCACCCGAAAGTTTTATCGTTGGGACACAGCGATTTGAAGGTCTGCTACGCCTCGATGTCCCTCCTGCACAGGGAGCTACTATCAATCTCGATAGAACCTATGGAACTATGATTTTGTTGGGGGTAAATACCGCCCAACCGCAACGTCGCCTCAACGCACTTCAAGAGCATCTTCTTCTTGCTTTGGGAAGAAGTATACGAATCAGCACACAGGAAGCAAAGCCGCCTTCATGGGTTTTGGCTTCCCCCAAGGGTGCCCTAAGCGGCCTGACCTACTCGCTCCCACCTTCAGCGTTACTCCTCGGCCAACGTATCTCCCTAAAGTTACCACCTGGATGGCATGTCTTCCCCGATGCGGAAGAGCAGGGTTCGGGGTGGATTAAAAATTTCGATTTCCGGTTAGCGCCCCTCTCCTCCAAAGCCGCCGATAAACTTCTTCGCTGTCATGTGGAAATAGACGATATCTCTCGGCTCGCCGACATTCGTAATGGGGGATGCGGCTATCCGTTTCAGACCCAACAGGGGCTTCATGGGTTTTTAGAACCGTTGTATCCCATTTCCTCTCTTTCTTTCACCCTCTATCTTCCACAGAGCCGTGTGACCCCAGAAGGGTTTCCAAGAGGGTATATGCTTCAATTTGATTGCGATTTTCCTCCAGGACAAAGCTTGCACACTGTGTGGCCTGTCGTAGGGCCTCTACTTTCCAGCTTGCAGCTTGAACCCCCGTTTCCTCAATCGAGACTTACCTTTAACTCTGAGTTTCCAGACTATCTCATCAATACACCGGTTTGGTATTTTTCTCTTCCTTCGCTTTGCATTGGAGTAGAACCAGCTTTATATGGAGCGGTGGCTCTGCATGGCCATGACGGAGTAGGGGCGCTTTATAGGCTCTCTCCCAACGGCACCGGCTTTCGCATCCTTCATTCCTTTGCTCCCCTCCAACCCGACTTCTCCAACCAAGACGGAGCCTTCCCCTTCGCTCCCCTCGCTCAAGATGCTCACCAAAACCTCTTCGGCACCACCTCCACAGGAGGACCTGCTTGCGACGGCACCCTCTTCACCCTTGCCCCCGATGGCTCCCACTTCCACCTCCTTCATGCCTTCTCCGGCCCCGATGGCGCCCTGCCCTATGCCGGTGTCCTCCCCTCCAAAGACGGATGGCTCTACGGAGTGACGGATGAAGGAGGGCTGTACGGTAAGGGGGTGGTGTATCGGATAAGAGAGGATGGAACCGGCTTTCAGGTGTTGCATTCGTTTGGGGGGAAGGATGGAGCCTATCCGTTGTTGGTGGAGTTGGTAGAGGGG
>NZ_DATGKU010000253.1:0-12611 GCF_035294505.1 Chthonomonas sp.
AGAGCAGACCATTAAGGCGAGTCGCTTTGCACTCATCTACTGCGATGTGGCCGTCATCGCCCACACCAACGAGTACGAGTACAACTCTTACTTCTCCAATAAAGAGAACGAGGCGATGATAGACCGCATCTTCGTTGTGAAAGTGCCTTACAATCTGCGCGTTAGCGATGAGGTGCGCATCTATGAAAAACTTATCAGTCAGTCCGATATGAGCGACCGTAGCCCCGGTTCCGAGCTAAACCTCGCCCGCGTCCATATCGCTCCTTATACCCTGCGTGTGGCCGCCATGTTCGCCATCCTTACACGGCTTAAGCCCTCCAAACGCGCCGGCATCAGCCTGATGACCAAGATGAAACTCTACGATGGCGAGAAAGTTGGCGATTGGGATCAGCGCCACGTGAAAGAGCTGCGCGAAGAGTACCTTGACGAGGGCATGACGGGGGTGTCGCCTCGCTTCATTATCAACCGCATCTCGGCAGCTCTCGTGCGGGGCGGCAAGAACTACGTTACCCCCATTGATATGCTGCGTGCCCTACGCGACGGCATTACCGAATACACCAACAACGAAGAAGAGCGCAAAAAGCTGCTCGGTTTCATTGATGAGGTGCGTAAAGAGTTCGATGAATATGCCAAAAAAGAGGTGCAACGCGCCTTCGTCTACTCCTACGAGGAATCGGCTAAAACCCTTCTCGATAACTACATTGATAACGTCGAAGCCTACTGCAATCACGAGAAGGTGAAGCATCCGGTAACCGGAGAAGATATTGACCCGGACGAGGCGCTGATGCGCTCGATAGAAGAGCAGATCAATATCTCTGAAAACCAGAAGCGAGAGTTCCGAGAGGGCATTATGCGCTCGGTTGGCTCGCTGGCGAGACGCGGGCTTACCTTCACCGTATCCTCCGACGAACGCCTCCGCGAGGCCATCGAGAAGAAGCTGTTTGCAGACCTCAAAAATGTTGTAAAGATTACTACCGGCACAAAAACGCCGGATGCCGAACAGCTTAAGAAGGTGAACGAGGTGGTGGAGCGCATGTGCCGCGAGCAAGGCTATACGCCCGAATCGGCTAACGACCTGCTCCGCTATGTCGGAACGCTGCTGAATCGCTGAAAAGGAGCCTACCATGCCGAACTTTTCTCTTAGTGACGATGCCTGGGATCTCCACCGACGCGCCGAGCGCGACCGGCAGCGCCATAACGAGAAAGTCAAAGAGGTGATCCGCAAAAACCTGGGCGGGATCATCAGTCAACAGGACATTATCACGGCAGACCAAGGCAAGATCATCAAAATCCCTATCCGGGGCCTGGAGCTGCCCCGACTGCGCTTTGACGACGGCGATCGCGAGCGCGTGGGGCAAGGCCCCGGCAACACCAAGCCCGGAGACATTCTCGGCAGAGCGCCCTCCTCTGGGCAAGGGGCGGGCGGAGGGAAACAGGCCGGCCAAGAGCCAGGAGTGGATTTCTATGAAGCCGAACTTACCCTAGAGGAGCTAACCGACCTCGTGTTTGAAGACCTCCACCTCCCGAACCTCGAAGAGCGCGGCGTGAAACAGGTTCCTTCAGACGTTATTGACTTCAACACGGTCTCGCGGAAGGGGTTGCGCGGTAATCTCGATCGCAAGCGCACCCTCCTGGAAGCCTACAAACGCAACGCGAAGCTCGGCAAACCCGGTTGGAAAATTCGCGAAGAGGACCTGCGATTCAAAAACTGGGAGATCACCACCCAGCCTCAGCGCAACGCTGTGATCTTCGCCATGCGCGACGTCTCCGGATCAATGGGGGAGTTCGAGGCCTACATCTGCCGCTCGTTCTACTTCTGGATGTTGCGGTTTCTGCGACGTAAATATGCCAGCGCCGAAATCGTCTTTATTACCTGCCACACGGAAGCGAAAGAGGTGGACGAACACGCCTTCTTTACCCTGGGCGATTCGGGCGGTACCCGTATGAGCGAGGCCTATAAACTGGCACAACAGATCATCGAGCAACGCTATAACCCGCGCGAATGGAACATCTACCCCTTCCTCTTCACCGATGGCTATAACTGGGGCGACCAAGAGTGTGTGGAAGAGATTCGCAAAATGGTGGCTATCTGCAACCTTGTGGGCTATGGCGAGATCGCCAGCGACGTTTGGAATCAGTCCACCTCCTTTGCTCCGCTGGGACAAGCTATTCAAGAGGCCTTTGCCAATGAACCGCGCGTGTGTACGGTAAAGATCAATTCTAAAGAGGACGTTTGGCCGGCGCTGAAAAAGTTCTTCCGAAAATATCCGGAGGTGCAATCGGCCGCATAGCGATGCCGATGGCGGCAAGGAACACTTTAGAGGGAAAGAGGAGCAAGCTTATCCCCTTTTCCCTCTATTTTCTAGAGAGCGGCAAAAGGGATGGTTCCCATTCGCATTGTGCTATCTAACCTAGGACACCACTTCGGAACACGCCTCGTATTCGAAAAGGTTCATCTAGAGCTAATAAGCGGGCAGGTGGGAGCCATCTGTGGCCCCAACGGCGCCGGCAAAAGCACGCTCCTGCGCATCGTTGCCGGCCTTCTTACACCCACCCAAGGAGAGGTTCGCTTCGAGATCGCCGGACAGCCCTTAGATGCTTTAGCACGCCGCGCCTTTATCGGCTATGTTGCGCCCGATCTCAGGCTCTATCATGAACTGACCGGAGTGGAGAACCTGTGCTTTTTTGCCGAGTTGCGCGGCATGAAACTCTCGCAGGAACAGCTTAAGCGGCTGCTTGGGAGGGTAGGGCTGCTGGGACGTGGAAGCGATTTGGTGGCCAACTACTCATCGGGCATGCGGCAGCGGCTGAAGTACGCTTTGGCCCTCAGCAGCAACCCCCCTGTCCTTCTCTTAGACGAACCGACCGCCAACCTCGATAGCGACGGGGTTAGCATGGTAAAGCAGATAATTACCGATCAGTGCCAACGTCCACAAGGCGGCCTTGTGCTCATTGCTACCAATGAGCCGGCGGAAGAGCGTTGGGCACATACGCTTCTCCGAATCGGCCGCCTTGTTTATGGCTAATCGTCGTCATCGCGCCGGAAGGCTATCGCAAGCGAATGACGCACCGGAGGCAAAGGCGCCTTTGCTCCCTTTACCGAACGCCAGATAATGGCGTTTAGCTCATCCGGTGGGGCGCAATCGGCATGGCTAAAGTCCATTCGTTCGCTCTCTCGTGCCCCGTAGGCCGTACGCCGGTTGATCTGCGCGATGATGGTCTTTGCCGGTAGAATGGCCGTGTAGGGAGCGCTGTTGTTCGGTTGTGCCGTAAAATCGCGAATGACGGGTGCCATGGCATCGTAAAGACACATCGGTTTTAGCCCCAAAAGCTCCTCAATGGTGTGCAGAATGCTGTCGGTGTTATAGAAGTGATGGTCTACACTGTGGGCTTGGATGTAAGGGCTGATCACATAAGCCGTCGATCGGTGACAGTCTACATGGTCATAGCCGTTCTGCGCGTCGTCCTCCACAATGAAGATGGCCGTGCTCTTCCAATAGGGGCTATGGCTTACGGTCTCCACGATCTGGCCTACAGCGTAGTCGTTATCGGCCACCATGGCTGCAGGCGTGGCGACTCCGGGGCGCGTGCCCGCCGTATGGTCACGCATAATGCGTACCATCTCTAAGGCCGGCAGATCGCCGTTTTTTACAAACTGATCAAACTCCCGCTTCCACTCCGCAATGCGGTCTGGCGCTTTGTTGGCTCCAAAGGCGAGCAGTTGCGTGGGAGCCGGGCAGTTGTAGATGCGATAGGCGTCGCTATCGGCATAGTTGGTGTCGAAACGCATGAAGTTGACATCGGTATGGTTCACCAACGCCGGCTCGACCGGTTGATTGATGCTCAAAATCGGCTTACCGTCCGGCGTATGGCTGTTATCAAAACTCACGAAAAAGCCGTAGTTGCGATAGGTGATGTGCGCTCGTTGGGCAGCGTCCCACAGATAGCCGTTCGGCGGAGCCGCCACATTCGGCAACCCCATGCGACGTACCGGAACGCCGTTTACCTCTCCCTCAAAATCGTAGTCTCGCCCACGCCCGCTGTAGTTATAGGGCACGTTGCGCTCCACATACTCGTTGGCCATACCGGCCGTAGACCAGTTCCATCCATCTGGAGAGACCTCACCGGCGCAATAGAAGTTATCGAGCAGCACAAACCGCTCCGCCAAAGCGTGCTGATTGGGCGTTACCGCCCGCCCGAAAATGCAGAGTTTAGGGTCGCCGTTGCCCTCGGGCAGATCGCCCAACACCTGATCGTAGGTTCTGTTTTCCTTGATGATGTAGATCACATGCTTGATGCCCGTGTGCGGCAACGGCTGCTGGTTGCGCTCGCTATCGAGTTCCTCAACCCTGCGCGTAAGGGCTGCTAGTTGCCGGTCGTTGGGAACAGGCATCACCTGTACGGTTCCCTCAAGAATGTTCTCGATGTAGTGCCCCCATTCGCCATCCGGGCCCTGAGGCTCGCCGTTGGGCACGGGCGCACCACTTCCTTTTGCATTGGCAACAAACAGCCGGCCGTTCGCCACACAGACAGCGGTGGGGTACCAGCCGGCCGGAACCATGCCCGCTAGTGCCATATGGTTGTGTTGCAGATGAATTACAGCCACCGCATCCAGGTCGCCCAAGCTTACATAAAGGCGCGAACTCTGCGGATCGAGTGCAAGGCCGGTAGGCGTTATTCCTGGCAGCCCGTTTTTACCGCGCAACGACAGCGTCTGCAGCACTCGGTCGGTGTCGGTATCCACCAGTGAGATCGAATCGGAAGAGGCGTTGGCCACAAAAAGGCGGTCTTGTGAGGGGTTTAGAAGAAGCGCTATCGGATGGTCGCCTATGGCGATCTCGCGCAGCACCTTTGGATGTTCGGGGTCGGACACATCTATGTCGGAGACGCTCCCTTCCATCTCACTGGAGACATAGAGTCGCTTATCGGCATTAGGCCCAGCAGTTATTGCCACGACGGCATAGGGAAAGCCGGCCGTAGTTACCTCACCGAGATGCTTACCGGTTTGCGTATCGAGAACACTAACAGAGCCTTTAAAGTTTGTGTAGAGGCTACTCTCGTTGTGGGCCACATAGAGTTTCGAGCCATCGCTGCTGAGCGCGATACCTGCCTCAAAATTCGGTCGAGCGTTGCCCGCCTCTTTTGGTAAACTGGAGGGGTCTTCCAAAACCCTCCCCGTATCGTGCACCACGCCATAAGCATCCACCGAAAGCACTGCGATACGATCGAGCGCTCCACAGGAGGCATAGAGCAGGCGCGAGCCGTCTTGCTGTAGAGTAGGTGCCCAAGCTAAACCGTAGTAAAGTCCATTGGTTCGACCGTTAAAGGCCAGCTGCGAGACTCGTTGTCCGCTCTGCGCATCTATAATGGATAGATACTGCCGAAAACCGGTGTCGGTAACAGCCAACCATCTCCCATCCGGGCTTAAGGCCATATCGGCCGGGAAACTGCCCACATCGTCCTGTTGCCCAACCGGCGCAATAGTTCGACCGGTAGGTAGCTGGTGGGTTTCCGTAGATTTGCGACCTCGTGCAATCCCCATAGCCACGCAGCAAATGACGAAAAGACCAACACAGAGGGGAAGAACTCGTAGATTCGGCCTTGTTTTTGAGATCATGGCAACATCTCCGTTTTTTGGGATCGAACGCGCAATACCTCTCTGCTATACCAGAGAGCCATGCGCTTTTGGACTAGGTGTTTGGCTCTTACCTCTTCATCAGGAAGAGAGGAAGTTTAGGTAGCCGGTGATGGTGGTCTCATGCTCCTGCCGTGATTAAGACGATGCAGCGGCGGAGCGGGAGACCTTTAGGTAGAGAGCGGGATAGACCGTATTGATCCAGTCCCGTAAGCTTAAGCCGTGCGCGGTGCGCCGATAAAGCGAGAAGAAATCGTTCATGCGCCCGGCAGCCGTGAAGGCGAAATGGCCATAGCGCCAGGTGAGCTGACGATGAAGCGCCTCTTGAAGTGGAACCCCTTGATAGATGTTAAGATAGAGCGCTCCCACAAGCCCGGAGCGATCGGCCCCTCCCTGACAGTGGAAGAGAATGGGATAGGGCTGATGGTCGAACACGGCCAGCAACTGCCGTAGCGATTGGGGCGGTGGCAGATGGTGGGCGCTCATCGGGATATCCACATGAACCACCCCAAGCCGTTTGCAATCGGCGATCTCTTGCCGATAGAAGTCGTTGGACATGCTTCCCCCACGGAGGTTAATTACCGTGCGGATATGGTAACGACGTAAAACGTCGTCTAGATCGTCTCCTATCCAACGGGCGGTGTCGGCGGTGTAGTTGTTACCGGTAAGCTGCGCGCTGCGATAAACACGTCCCGGCACAACCACACGCACATTCCCACCGAACACGCCTATCCACCAGAGGAGGGCCACAAGCAGCAGGAAAACAAGGGTAAACCCCAGTAGAAAACGCTTGCGGCGTTTCGGCCGGGCGCGTTCCGTTGCGGAAGACGCAGGCACAAACTCCGTTGATGAGGCACTCATGACATTTCTAGTATACCCACCGCCCACACGCTATCGTTCCCTTTAACGAAAATTTAACATTACCTGCTCCCCTCGGTGCCCGCGCGTAAACCGGCCTACGATTCAAGGGAATGCCTTCAAAAGGGCCCTTGACAAACTAAATATAGTGTGTTATCCTATAGAGTGTCCCTGCATATAGGTAGCAACGGCGCCAGCTACCAATCGCCGGCAAAAACAAAGCGAAGATGAAATGTCCGTTCTGCGGTGCCCTCAACCAAGATCGCGTGCTCGAAACACGGGCGATCAACGAGGGGGCGACAATTAAACGACGTCGAGAGTGTGAGGCCTGTGGAAGGCGTTTCACAACCCTCGAAGAGATCGAAGAGATGCAGCTTTTTGTCATCAAAAACGATAAACGGCGAGAGCCGTTCGACCGCCGTAAGATCGTGCGGGGCATGCAGCTTGCCTGTACCGGCCGCAAAATCAGCACCGAAACCCTCGAAGAAGCCGCCGAAGATATCGAACGCAAGCTCTACAATCGCCTCGAAAAAGAGGTCTCCTCACGCGAAATCGGGGAGATGGTAATGGAGAAATTGAAAGCGCTTGACCAGGTAGCCTATGTGCGCTTCGCTTCGGTCTATCGGCAGTTCGAGGACGCGACCCAGTTTCGCGAGATCGTGAACATGCTTCGACGTCAGGGAAACCGCAAATCCGGCTGAATCTTCCGCATGGGTGCCTCTTTGCCCCGAAGCCCCCTGCATATCGCTGTATAAGGAGCAGAAAATTGAATAATCAAGAACCTATGCCTCATCAGACAAGTATCGACTCGGTACTGCCAGCAGAAGAGGAAAGTATCCGCCCCGAATCCATCGAGGCAACGCCTCTTGTAACGGAAAGTCCTGCAAACCACACCAACGATAAGGAGCAAGCTGTGGTGAAAGAGAGAACCGCTTCCATCAATGGGAACAGCAATGGGAACAGACCTGCCATAAAACGCGGCCCAAACGCGCCTGGACTAACCATTGAACGTCGCTTTACCCGCCCCGGTGAAGATGTGTATGCCACCTGCGATTGGGAACTGCGCGATGCTACGATCACCAATGAACGCGGCGAAAAGGTGTTCGAGCAGAAAGATGTGGAGGTGCCCGCCTTTTGGTCGCAATTGGCGACCAACGTGGTGGTCTCTAAGTACTTCCGCGGCCATATAGGCACCCCCCAACGAGAACGCTCCGTGCGACAACTCATCCGACGTGTGGCCGACACCATCGCCGATTGGGGCCGCAACATGGAGTACTTCGCTACAGAAGAGGACGCTCAAGCCTTCCAAGATGAGCTAACCCATATCCTCCTCTATCAAAAAGCCTCCTTTAATTCGCCGGTGTGGTTCAACGTGGGCTTGCCCGACCAACCGAAACCACAGTGTTCCGCCTGTTTTATCAACAGCGTGGAAGACACGATGGAATCCATTCTCACGCTTGCGAAAACGGAGGGCATGCTTTTCAAATACGGCAGCGGCACAGGCACAAACTTTTCGACGATCCGCTCTTCCCGTGAACCGCTGCATGGCGGCGGCACGGCCTCCGGCCCCGTCTCCTTCATGCGAGGGTTTGACCAGTTTGCCGGAGCCATTAAAAGCGGCGGCAAAACCCGCCGAGCTGCCAAGATGGTCATTCTCGATATTGACCACCCCGACATCGTGGAGTTTATTCAGTGCAAAGAAAAAGAGGAGAAAAAGGCCTGGGCTCTCATCGAGGCCGGCTACAGCGGCATGTTCAATGTGCCCGGCGGAGCCTACGATAGCGTAAATTTCCAAAACGCGAACCACTCCGTTCGCGTCACCGATGAGTTTATGCAAGCCGTTGAAGAGGACAAAGAGTGGCATACCCGCTTCGTCCTCGATAAAACCAAAATCGCCGATACCTATCGCGCTCGCGATCTGATGCACATGATCGCCCAAAGCGCGTGGGTGTGCGGCGACCCTGGCATTCAGTATGATACCACCATCAACCGTTGGCATACTTGCAAAAATACCGACCGTATCTATGCCAGCAACCCTTGCAGCGAGTACATGTTTCTCAACGATAGCGCCTGCAACCTCGCCTCACTGAACCTGATGAAGTTCCGAACCCCAAGTGGCGATTTCGACATCGAGGCCTTTCGGCATGCCTGCCGCATCCTGATTACAGCCCAAGAGATTATCGTAGACAATGCCTCCTACCCCACCCAGCGTATCGCCGAAAACAGCCACGACTATCGTCCGCTTGGGCTTGGTTACGCCAATCTAGGAGCCTTGCTTATGGCGCGAGGGCTGCCCTATGACAGCGACGAAGGACGCGCGTATGCGGCTGCCATTACCGCTATCATGACCGGCGAAGCCTACCGACAATCCGCCATCATCGCCCGTGACCATGGTTGGCCCTTCCCCGGCTTCGAGCGAAACCGCGAACCTTTCCTTGAAGTGATGCAGATGCACCGCGATGCTGTCGAAAATATTGACGCCCGTTACGTACCCCCTCAAATGCTCGAAGCCGCACGGGAATGCTGGGACGAGGGCATTCGCCTCGGAAGTCAATACGGCTACCGCAACGCGCAGGCCACCGTGCTGGCGCCAACAGGCACTATCGGCTTCATGATGGACTGCGATACCACCGGCATTGAGCCCGATATCGCCATCGTGAAGTACAAAAACCTCGTTGGCGGAGGCGTTATGAAGATCGTCAATACCACGGTGCCCGAAGCGCTCCGCAAACTCGGCTATAGCCAAGAGCAGATCGAAGATATTCTTGCCTATATTGACCGCCAAGATACCATCGAGGGTGCCCCGCATCTCAAACCGGAGCACCTCCCCGTCTTCGATTGCGCTTTTAAACCGGCAAATGGTTTGCGCTCCATTCACTACATGGGGCACATTCGCATGATGGCCGCCGTTCAGCCCTTCATCTCCGGCGCTATCTCCAAAACGGTCAACATGCCCAACGAAGCGACGCCAGAGGATATTATGGGCGTCTATATGGAGGGCTGGAAACTCGGTTTGAAGGCCATCGCCATCTACCGAGATGGCTCCAAACGCACCCAGCCTCTGACCACCAAGAAGGTGGAAGAGAAACCTGTCGAGGCCTCTATTACCCAGCCTGCCGAACCGGTTGCTCCCAAAGAGAAGGTGATCGTGCGCCCCCTGCGACGCAAGCTGCCCGATGAACGGCAAGCTATCACTCATAAGTTCAGCATCGCAGGCCATGAAGGCTATCTTACTGTGGGGCTTTATCCCGACGGGCAACCCGGTGAAATCTTCCTTACCATGAGCAAAGAGGGTTCTACCATCTCCGGGCTTATGGACTCCTTCGCTACAGCGGTCTCTCTTGCCCTGCAATATGGCGTGCCACTGCAAACCCTGGTGGATAAGTTCGCCCATACACGCTATGAGCCGGCCGGATACACCAACAACCCAGATATTCCCATCGCGAAATCCATATCGGACTACATCTTCCGCTATCTGGGAATGAAGTTTCTCAATCGTGTGCCGCAACCGGAGAAGCCGGCTCTGTCCGGCAATGGGGTCGAGGAGACGTCTACGGTGGAGCGGCCTACGTCGCTTGCATCGTCTCCGCCCTCCATGGAAGCTCTGCTCGCGAACGAAAAGGAGACGTTCCAAAACCAATCCGATGCCCCTATCTGCGTGGACTGCGGAAGCCTCATGGTGCGCAACGGGGCCTGCTTCAAATGCCTTAACTGTGGCTCTGTCTACGGTTGCTCCTAGCTGAAAACAATCAGCGCCCTAGGTATAGACCTAGGGCGCGCTTGCAAAGGAGAGAGCGACATGCTGCGAATCGTGGAAATCTGTCCCTCTACAAGGGGGCGTGGAGGCTACGTCGTTCTACAAAATTGCGGTCTCGTATCGGTGAACCTTAAAGGATGGGCGCTCTGCTCGGAAGCTTACCTACAGAACGACCCCGAGCGCCTAGCCCAAGAGATATATATCTTCAAAGCCGATGAGGCCATTCAGCCCTATACGCGTGTTGTCCTCCTGCACGGCAAAGGGGAAGATGGTTGGACCGATACCATTGACGGCCGCAAAGCCTACTGTGCCTACTGGAACAGCCCCAACCCCATCTGGAAACCGGGGGCGAGAATTCACCTTCTGCACATTCAAGGTACGCAGAAGGTGCCATCGAATGAAGTTGTCACCGTCTCACGCTAGGCACGGCGAAGAAACACAGAGCCTCTATAAGCAAGCGGAGAGGGTTCTCCTAATCGGCTTTTAACGGCGCGCACACACAAAAATACGAGGCCACATCCCTTCATCAAGGCGGTTGATCGCCACACCGTGCCCGCTAACGGAAGAGTGGATGAAGTAACCGTTTCCTATGTAGATACCGGTGTGTCGAACATAGGGCGGTGTTGAGGAAGGCTCAAAATAGAGGCGGTCGCCCGGTTGCAACTGATCAACAGGCACGGGAATACCGATGGCCATCTGCTCTGCTGCCGTGCGCGGCAGATGATAGCCTAATTGCCCGAACACCTTCTGTACAAAACCGGAACAGTCTAGCCCTTCGCGGCTTTCCCCACCCCAAACGTAGGGCACCCCCAGATAGCTATAGGCTATGGCAAGCAACTCCTGCGCATTGCCTTGAAAGAAGGGCGTGTTCGTATGGGGATAGATATCAGGATAGCTGCCCAATAAGGCGTTTGAGCGCGGCTCTACCGGTGCATCCGAGGTCACCTGATAGTCGGGGATAATCTTTACCCTGTCGGCCGGTATCCAGCCGGTGGAGTAGTCGCTCATAAGGATGCCAAGCCACCCACCACGGCTGTCTATAATGGCCACATCGGTGCCCGGAACCACACGCGATAGTTGGGCCGAGTGGGAAGTAGAAAGGCGGTAAATCCCGCTCGGACGAACGATGACTCCCAGGCCGCCCACCACGTAACGCCCGTGCGACCAGCCTCGTGAGGGGAGCAAGCGACGCGATGGGGCGCTTGCTTGTGCTTTGTGCGACGCTGCTCGCCGCTCGGCTTGTTGGCGTGCGAGGGCAGCACGTTCTGCCTCGGCTTTGGCTTGCAGAGCCGCCTTCGACGGCGGCAGCTGCAGAGTAAGGGTCGCATCGCCGAGGGCACAAGGGCAAGCCCTTACAATCCAGAACGAGATGAAGGCCGGCAAGAGCAACGGAAGCGTTCCTCTTACCGACCCTTTCCATTGTTGTGACATGCAGTATCTCTGCATTTTCACCAACCAAGCCTCAACGATTAGCGCTTGCTGAATTGGAACCCACGTCGTGCACGCTTGCGCCCATACTTCTTCCGCTCTTTCACGCGAGGGTCACGAGTAAGCAGCCCACTTCGCCTTAAAATAGGTCGCAACTCCGGGTCTACTTCTAAAAGCGCCTTAGCGATTCCGTGGCGAATGGCCCCTGCCTGACCGGATATGCCCCCGCCATGGCATCGAGCGATCACGTCGAACTGCCCCACTCGGTTCGTCAACACAAAAGGCTGTTGAACCACATGGAGAAGCAGTCGCCGGCCAAGATACTTCTCACCAGGGCGTCCATTGATGATGAGGTTCCCCGAACCGGGTTTAAGCCACACTCGTGCAACGGCATTCTTCCGCTTTCCTGTACCATAGTAGCGTATCGCTTCTGTTACCATGGGCTACTCTCCTCCCTTTTGAGCATCGCCTTGGTAGACTACGGGTTTTTGTGCAGCGTGAGGGTGCTCCGGCCCACGATAGACCTTTAGCTTCTTTATGATGGCATCGCCTAACCGATTATGCGGAAGCATGCCTCGCACCACCCGCCGAATAGCCTCTTCGGGATGCCGTTCTAACTCAAAGCGCCTTTCGATCTCTTTAAGAGCGCCAGGCCAGCCGGAATGGTGCCGAACCACTTCGTGTGATTTTCTGCCTGTCAACACCACTTTTTCGGCATTGATAACGATCACATGGTCGCCCGTATCCACATTCGGAGTAAAGATGGGCTTATGTTTCCCTCGTAAAAGGCGCGCGACCTCTGCGGCCAGGCGTCCAAGAGGGCGACCTGTGGCATCTACCACATACCAGACGCGCTGTGCCTCCACATCTTCTTTGCGTGCAAAATAGGTTCCATGCTTCCTCATATTCTATTCTCCGTACTCTTCACAAGAA